>RZYB01000234.1 GCA_009930495.1 Deltaproteobacteria bacterium | reverse complement strand
TGGCTGTTGGACCGGGTGGCCATTCCGGGCGCCCTGGGCGGGATGTGCATCCGGTTGGGCAATTTTATGAATTCCGAGATTGTCGGGTTGCCGACAAACGTATCCTGGGCCGTGGTTTTCGAGCGGGTGGACGGCTTGCCCCGCCATCCCGTGCAGCTTTACGAAGCCGTGGCCTATGCGTTGATTTTCGTCGCCCTGTTCGGCGCGTATCGACGCGGGGCCGGTCAGCGGCGCGGTCTTTTAACCGGGAGTCTGCTGGCGTTGGTTTTTGCCGCGCGGTTTGGTCTGGAATTTTTTAAAACGCCGCAGGAATCGTTCGCGTTGCAGGGCGCGTTGAACCTCGGCCAGTGGTTGAGCGTGCCCTGTGTTCTGGCGGGATTGTACCTGATGTGGCGGGCGTGGTCGTCCCGATCGCGTCGGTAGTCGTCTGGGTTCACAACAGGGTCGCAACATTTTTTGGCGCATGCGCGCGGGGGAGACAGGTCATGAAGGACATTGCCACGTTGCTTGAGAACAACAAAAAATGGGCCGCGAACGTCGAGCGCGGCATCCCTGGTTTTTTTCGAAAACTCGAACATCAGCATAAGCCGAAATATCTGTGGATCGGTTGCTCGGACAGCCGTGTTCCGGCGGACCAGTTGATCGGGGTCATGCCCGGGGAGGTGTTCGTGCACCGGAACATTTCCAACCAGGTCATCAACACGGATATCAATTTGATGTGTGTGTTGCAGTACGCCGTGGAGGTGCTCAAGGTCCGGCACATCATTGTTTGCGGACATTACGGCTGCGGTGGCGTGGAAGCGGTGATGAAGGATCAGACACCGGGGATTCTGGGCCACTGGCTGGAGAATGTCAAAGACCTCATGGAGCGCAAGGGGCATCCTTCCCTGGATGACATGTGCGAGCTCAACGTGCGGTTGCAGGTCCGCAACCTGGCCTTGAACAGCATCGTGCGCCGGGCCTGGAGCCGGGGGAGGATTTTGACCCTGCACGGATGGATTTATTCCATCTCCAACGGTCTGATTCACGATCTGTGCATCACCCGCAGCGGCATTGATGAAAGCGTGACCCTGCCTCCGGACACCGCGCGGGAATAGGCCGTTGGGCGGGAGACTGGCGGTGCGACACGCATGGAGTGGCCCGGAGGTCGGAACGTCCGGGCCGGTCCGGTCAGAGTCTCGGCAAATAGCGCTCCAGTTCGAAATCCGTGACCTGGGAGCGATAGAGATCCCATTCCACCTGTTTGTTGGCCAGGAATTTGGTATAGATGTGGTCGCCCAGGGCCTCGCGTACCAGGGCGCTGCCCTGCATGGCTTCCAGTGCGGTCTCCAGGCTTCCGGGCAGGCTCGCGATGCCGCGCTCCCGGCGCTGGTCGGTTGTCATGACGTAGATGTCGTCTTCCACCGGCGCGGGCAGGGGGTAGTTTTCCTCGATGCCCCTGAGGCCGGCGGCCAGCATGCAGGCAAAGGCCAGGTAGGGGTTGCAGGCCGGGTCCGGAGAACGGAGTTCCACGCGCGTGGCGGCCTCCTTGCCGGGTTTGTACATGGGCACGCGGACCAGGGTTGACCGATTACGCCTTGCCCAGGCGATGTTGGTCGGGGCTTCGAATCCGGGCACTAGGCGTTTGTAGGAGTTGACCCATTGGTTGGTCACGGCGGTGAATTCCGCGCAATGCGTGAGTAGCCCGGCGATATAGGCCTTGGCCTCGCGGCTCAGATGGTGGTCGCCGTCGGCGTCGTAAAACAGGTTGCGGCCGTTTTTGAACAGGGACTGGTGCACGTGCATGCCGCTGCCGTTCTCGCCATACAGGGGTTTGGGCATGAAGGTCGCGTAGCGGCCGTGCTGGCGGGCGATTTCCTTGACCACGACGCGGTAGGTGATGGCCGTGTCGGCCATTTTCAGGGCATCGGCGTAGCGCAGGGCGATTTCATGCTGACTGGGCGCGACTTCGTGATGCCCGTATTCCACGGGAATGCCCATGGAGCGTAGGCAGGAGATGATTTCGCGGCGGATGCCTCCGGCCAGATCAAGAGGCGGGGCGTCGAAGTATCCGCCAGGGTCCAGGGGTTTGGGCGAAGTCGGGCTTTCCAGAAGAAAAAATTCCAGTTCCGGACCGACATAGAAGGAATAGCCCTTGGCCGCGGCGGTTTTGAGGATGCGTTTCAGACAATACCTGCTATCACCGGCAAAAGGTTGTCCACTGGGTTCGAGAATATCGCAGAACATGCGGGCCATGGGCGCGGTGGCCTGGTCCCAGGTCACCAGCTGAAAGGTGGCTGGGTCCGGGATGGCGATCATGTCACTTTCTTCAATTCTGCAAAATCCTTCCAGGGACGAGCCATCGAAGCCCATGCCTTCGTCCATGGCGATTTCCAATTCTCCAGGAAGAACCTGGAAACTTTTCAGTGTTCCAAGTACATCCACGAACCAGAATTGAATCAGCTCCACCTTGTGCTCACGCACGGCCTTGACCACATCGTCGGAATTCTTGCAGTTGAAAATCGGAAATTCGGGCATGTGGATTCCTCCAGGCACATTGTTTCGCGTGGCGTTAGCAAAGAGCGCGGGCGTTGTCTCGACTTGGGAGCCTATTTTGCAAATTTGGGAAATTTTGTGGCGCGGTGATCTGGGTCGACATGCGTGATTCCACGCATTACGTTGAATCACAACTTCAAGGAGGGAACTATGTCCACGCAGATTTCCATTCGGGCAAGCGAGGAATTGATTTCTCGATTCAATGCTTTGGCCAAGGAAACGGACCGCTCGCGCGCGTATCTCATCAACCAGGCCATGGAAGAATACATTGCCCGCGAGGCGTGGCAGGTCACGGAAATCCGGAAGGCCTTGAAAGAGGCGGATGCCGGTGAGTTCGCCACGGATGAGGAAATGGCCAAGCTTGATGCTAATTGGAGCTACAGTGAAGGTTAAATGGTTGCGCGGGGCCATGCGCGATCTTGACGCGCAGATGCGTTTTATCGCGCGTGACGACCCGGAAATGGCCCGGGAAATATATGCCGAGATTCGAAAACGGAGCGCTGAACTCGCACTGTTTCCCGAATCCGGCCGTCCCGGTCGCCTCGCCGGGACGCGGGAATTGGTGCTGGGCGGTTATCCCTATGTCATCCCTTACAGGGTGCGGGATGATATTGTTGAAATTTTGCGTGTTTTTCACACCAGCCAGCAATTACCCGGATCGTGGTAATCGTGTGGGGGCGAAATTTTTCGCCCCCACGGTCATTTCGTGCACGCGGCCAGGAATTCATCCACGGCCGCCATTCCCTTTGTATCCAGCAGATTGATGATGTGGCTGCC
>RZYB01000233.1 GCA_009930495.1 Deltaproteobacteria bacterium | reverse complement strand
TGACCGGGGTGCGGAACCTGGGTTCGGATGTCAATGCCTTCGGCAAGGGCGTGTTCGACCACGACGTCATGGTCAGGATCGACAATGCGGGCGGTCTGGTTCTTGGTGACGGCACGGATATCGAGTATTCCTACAGCGCCGATGGTGGAGTGACCTGGGACATGGGGCACAAGGCCAGCAATGGCGCGACCAGCGTCGATCTGCTGGTTCCCGGCGGAGCCTTGGAACTGTCCCAGCGCGGGGTGAACGGCGATCTGGCCGAGAACGCCCAGTTCGTCATCCATCCCCACACGGCCGGTCATGATCTGGAAATTTCGGCCGGCCAGCATGTCCAAATCAACAATATTGGCTCCGAGATTTTTGGCGGTCATTATGCCGACGGCACGGACCCGATTTTCGCGGACTCCGATCCGGCCAAGAATATTTTTGTCACGGTCGGCAAGCTCGTGGCGGCCTTGGAAAACAATGATCAACAAGGCTGCGGCCAGGCTCTCGGCAATTTGGAAGTTTCCCAGGAATATTTTTCCACCCAGTTGGCTTCCGTGGGCGGGCGCGAGAATCGGCTCGAAGTGGCCGGAACCGTGCTGTCGGGGCTCAAGCTGAATCAGAAAGGCCGCATGAGCGCCATCGAGGACGTTGACTTGGCTTCACTGCTGACAGACTTGGCCAACCAGCAGATGTCGTACGAGGCGGTGCTCAAATCCTCGTCCATGATCATGAAAATGGGTCTCATCAATTACTTGTAAGGTGGCGCATGCTGATACTCTCCCGGCGTCCAGGGGAAAGCCTTCATCTGGGTGACGATATCAAGATCACGATCTTGAGCGTCAAGGGGCAGCAGATCAAGCTGGGGCTGGACGTGCCCGAGCACCTGCCCGTGTACCGCGAGGAGATTTACCGCAAGGTGCACGCCCAGAACGCTTCGGCCCTGGAACTCGACAACAACGACCTGATGGTGGCGGCAACATTATGGATAAAAGACACACGATAAACACACGCATCGGACCAGTGGTTGTCGAACCCGGCAAAACCATCCGCTTTCCGCGCGGCTTGATCGGATTCGAGCACCTGCGCGAATTCGTCCTGGTCGATTACAAACCAGGCACGCCGTTCCATTTTCTGCAGAGTCTGGAAAATTTGGGCATGGGCATGATGCTGGCGGATCCGTTTCCCTTTTTGCCCAAATACGAAATACGTCTGGGCGTGGCCGAGGAACGGATTCTCAAGGTGCGGTCCATCCGGGACTTGGTCATTTTGGTCAGCGTGACCGTGCCCAAGGGGAACCCCGAGGGGAGCACGCTCAATCTGGCGGGACCTCTTTGTGTCAATGTTCAGGAGCGGCTGGGGCTGCAAGCGCCCCAGGTCGATTTGTCCTGTCCGTCGCGGGTGTTGCTGCGGGATTTGGGTGGCACGGAGCGGTGTTTGGCAAATTCATGAAAAAGCCCGGAAGACGGGTGTTCCGGGCTTGATGTCGGGCGTTCGCGTGGATGTCATCCCCAAATATCCAGCTCTTGCTGGACCATTTTGGTCGCGATGTCCTGACTGTCGACCGCGTAGGCGCCCGAGGAGATCCTGGCCTTGATTTCGGCCACCTTGTCGGTTCGGACGCCTTCGTCAGCCTGGGCCGCGTTGAACATGGACGCCTTGAGACGTCCTTCGCCCGAAATGGAGATACGGTCCGAGCCTGCTGTCTGGGCCGCCTTGGATTTTTGCGTATCGGGACGCGACGATTCCAGGTGTTCCAGCCGGTTGGTTTCATAACCGGTGACAGGGGTGTTGATGGTGGAGATAGTCATGATCCGCTCCCGCCGGGAATGTGCCCCGACTCGGTTGGCCCACGGGAAATCCGGGGCGCTTCAGCTCGTTAGAGCATGGTTTCGTTGACTTTGTTCAGCGCCACGTCCCAAAGGCGCTGCATGAAAGCATTCTTTTCCCCGTTGGTCAATTCAGCGACGCCGTCTGGGGTATTGCGGAGAATCTGCAACCCGTCCCCGTTGGGCGGGTAGCGGAAGATTGCTTCGCCGCCCAGCTCCTGGGAAAGCTGTTGCTTGATTTCAATGACAACCGGGTTCGTGCTCTCCGAGCCGATAAGGTTATCCACGATCTCCCGGGTCACCTTTTCGACCATCTGGCGCCGCTTGGCTTCTTGAGAGATGGACACAAAGTCCCCTTCCCCGGCGCGGTTCATGTATTTTTTGAACCTGGCTATGCGGCGGCCGGCGTCGAGGTGCTGGTCGTAGGTACGCAGCACGTTTTTGACGAGAAAGGGGTTCACTGTCACGGGATTCTCCTCTTACTTGTCCTTATCGGCCGGGGCGTGCATTTCTTTAGGGCAATTTCCGGCCACGACAAAAAAATAAAATGAGCAACATCGGGATGTTATTTTTTTCGGCAGATTTTGTCGTCCTGATTCCGGATGGTTGCGCCGGGGAGGGCGCCGGCTCCTTGAATCCCTATTCTCTTTTGCATACACTGCGCAAATGAGCTCCCTTATTGTAAAAATCGTCATCGCCTACACGACCGGCAACGAGCTGGCCCGCGACATGGCCGTTCAGATCCGGGCTTGGCTGGAAACCGAAGGGCGGGAAGCCCGCATCGTCGAATCCGCCAAGGACGCTGTCCACTGCACCAGTACATGGGAAAATGTCGACATGATCCTGACCTTGGGCGGGGACGGAACCATGCTCGGCATTGCCCGGGCCGTCCAGGATCTGGGGATTCCCATCCTGGGGTTGAACCTGGGCAAGGTCGGTTTTTTGACGGAGATTTCTCCGACGGATTGGCGGGCATCCCTGACCGAGATTTTGCATGGCGAATTCGCCATTTCCTCGCGTCTGGTCATCAGTTTCAGTGTGTTACGACGCGGCAAGGAGCATTATCGAGGCTGCGCGGTCAACGATCTGGTCATCAGCTGCGGCAGCCTGGCGCGCATGATCCGCCTGGATCTATGGTATGGCAGCGACCATCTTGGCACGGTACGGGCCGATGGCATGATCGTGGCCACGCCCACGGGGTCGTCAGGGTATTCCATTTCCGCCGGCGGACCGCTCATTTATCCGGAACTGGATGTTTTTGCCCTGACGCCCATCTGCCCCTTTTTGCATGCCTTCCGGCCCATGGTTTTACCCTTCGAGAACGATTTGCGCATTCTGGTGCTGGAAGCCGTGTCCGATGTGTATCTGACCCAGGACGGCCAGACCGGCGTGGTTCTGGCCCCCGGCGACAATGTCATCGTGTCCAGGGCGCCCAAGCGCCTGCAGTTGATCCGCCCGATACATTCGCACTACGCGCACAAACTCAAATCAAAAGGTTTTATCCGGGAGAGCTGATG
>RZYB01000232.1 GCA_009930495.1 Deltaproteobacteria bacterium | reverse complement strand
CCGGATTGCGCCGGGAGCTTGGCGAACGGGGGCAGGATTATGTTGCGCGCAATTTTGACCGTGAAACGCTGGCCGTGCGATATCTGGGGATTCTGGAAGGCGTGGTCGAGAAGGGGATCAAGTTGCTGCGGGAGCTTGCGCGACGCAGTTTATGATCGTTTCCAAGACAGTCATCGCCCTTATCTCCCCTTTAGGTACGTCGATCGTACTCGGCGTGGCTGCCATCACGCTTGCCATGTTCAGGCGTGGGCGTTGCGCCCTGGCAATCGGGCTTGCCGGCCTGCTTTGGCTTTGGATCTGGTCGCTGCCCGGAGTGAGCATCGAGTTTCGTGCTTCGCTGGAGGGTGAGTACCCGCCTGTCGAATTTTCATCCTTGCCCGCATGCCAGGCGGTGGTGGTGCTGGGTGGCGCGATGAGTCCGCCCGACGCGCGACATGCTGAGCCGGACCTCAACCGGGCTGCCGACCGGGTGCGGGCGGCCGCCCAAGTCTACCACGCGGGCAAGGCACCCCTGCTGGTTTTGAGCGGGGGAGGGGATCCGGCGCGATGGTCCCTGTCCGAGGCCGAAGCCATGCGCACGGTGCTGCGTGAGTTTGGCGTGCCGGACGATGCCATGCTGCTCGAAGGGCGCAGCCGCGACACCCGCGAGAACGCCCGCTTCAGTGCGGAGTTGCTGCGCGAACGCGGTATAGACCGGGTGCTGCTGGTCACCTCGGCCCTGCACATGCGACGCTCCCTGCGGCATTTTGCGCACGAAGGCATCGATGCCGTGCCTGTGGCCACGGATCATGAGGCCCGAGGTGTTTACGGGTGGCGATGCTGGATACCCGACACCGACGCGTTGGATGGCAGCGCCAGGGCCATCAAGGAATGGGTGGGGCAGCGCCTACCCCCTTCCTGGGGATGAGGACGTCAGGAAGTGGAGGCGCAGCGATGGTCGGAACAGGAGCGCCTCTTCAATTGCTCGCCGCTTCGTGCCAATCCGTCTGGAATAGAGCGGCTCTAAACCCGTGGCCTACTCCACGGGAGCAGGATGGGCCTAAGAGGCAAGAGCCGCTCATACTTTGAGCAGGACTTAACAACGGCGGGGAATCGTAAACGTCGCGTCCCCTAAGCTTGTTGGACTCAATACTCTGGACAGTGTCCTCTTGTATTACCAGGTCGCCGGTTGCGGGGAAGACGCCGGCCTTAACGGGGCGGTTCACCGCTTTATGCGGCCGTGAACCGCCCCGTTAAGGCCGGGGCGTCCATGCGGAGAGGACGTTACCCTTGCGAGATTTCCGCCAGTTGTGCCAGTGAGCGTTCTTTTCTGAATTTCAGAAGGTTCGAGGACAGCTGGCAGACGATGCGCATATATCCCATGGCTTCGGGATTTGCCTTTTCGTACGGGACGCTGTAGAAGCCAACTCGTTCGTTGCTCTTGCCGATCATTTTGAGCGCCTGGGTGTAGGCTGCAACAAGCAACGATCCGAGTATCTCTTCAACAGGATCCCCGGGATCCATGTCCTTCAAGAGGCGCCGGGGTATATCCTTTTCTTTGTCCTTGCAACTGACATCGGGCAGGGCGTGTTTGATGTATGAGTCGAACAGGTTGACATCCAATGACTCCGTGTTGAATTGATCTGCTTCCATGTGCAATTCTCCATTTTGATGTTGTGGTTTGGGGAACGCAAAGCGTGCTCGGGCCCCTTGTATCGGTGACGTGGGCATTGCTGTGCCGAAGACATGGTTAAAGAGCTCGACCATGACCTTGAAAGCTTCCTGGAAGTTTTCGGCTTCAGAATCCGCATCGGTGCTCTTTTTCGTGTCTTTCATGCGATCCTCCATATGGATTACGGTTCTCAATAAGTTCACGTTGGTGCCCTCGGTCGGGACCAAGGGCACCAGGGTTGAGGGATCAGGTGCTCTTGATTTCCGCAGCGCAGCTCGCCTCGAGGTTGAGTTTATCCGGGAACAGCTGGCCATAGACCTTGAGCAGTTCGGCGAACGCTTGGAAGTAGTCCGTGACGCTCGGCTCAGGGGGGGTAGGTAGGTTCGTGTCGGTAATGACCGGATGGTGCGCCTTGTGGGCTTGGACCATGCCTTGGACGTACGCGACATAGGTTGTGTAAAGAAGCATGCTGTGGATAGGGCTTGAAGCACCATCCGCGTTCATGATCGCCCTGAAATACTGGGACTTGCGGTTCAACCACTCCCCGTCTACAGGTGCTCCGAAGAGAAACCAATCGAATATGTCCTTGTCAAGGGAGGCTTCAATCGGTTCAGCCTTGGTAGCTTGTTTCTTGATGAAATGGTAAATCATTTCATCTTTGTTGTTTTCGAATGTCATACAAATACCTCGCGTAAGTATTTATGGTTAGAGTTTTTGTTTGAAAACAGAATGTTATGCTCAAAACTCAAGTTTGGTCGTACCCTTGCCTCCTTGCGATGTACTGTTTCTCGAGTTCTGTAACCGCTCAATCTCCACCATCTTCTGCACGGTCCCTTTTCGATGCCGAGTCTGAACCTGGAAGCGGTGTGAATTGCTAAGTAGATAATGGCTTCAGATTTGTTTTTTTTTAGCCCTCAGGCCAAAATAAAATAATATCTATTTCCAATTATCTGTTATGTATGATATTTCTTTTAGCCGGGCGCAGCCACAGGCACGTCCTTCGGGATAACGATGGAGGGGTCCCACGGACATCGTTACCTCCTGAAAGATATTGTCCTGATCAGCGCAGCCGATTTAGTCCCCTGACTGATTTTTAAAAAAAAACGTGTCCGGCATGTGCCGTACGATCATCATTCTTCGGCGCGGAGACCCCTTCATTCAGGTGGGGGAGGAAGCGCCGCCTCCTATTTTTCCTCTTGTTTTCTTCTTGACAATTCCGCAAAACTAATGCATATATGAACCATGAAGCGCACTGTCCGTCTTAAACTCCATCCCACTCCCGACCAGGCCGAGGCTCTTTGCGAGACCCTGGCCATGGTCCGCGACTGCTTTGACACGGTCGCGGCTTACGGATGGGAGCAGGGTGTGAAGAACGGCGTGGCGCTTCACAAGGCCACCTATTACCAGCTCCGGGAGAAACACCCGAGTCTGCCTGCGCAGCTCGTCTGCGCGGCCAGGGTCAAAGCCACCGAGGCTATCGGCTCCGCTTTCGCGCTGCGGGCCAAGGGTCGCAAGGTCCATTGCCCGCGCACAAAAACGGGGAGCATTCGCTATGACGCTCGCTCGCACAGGGTGCTTCCGGGTGAGGCGAGTCTCGCGACCACGGTTGGGCGCATCAAGATCGCCTGGACGGCGAATACGCATGCCGCGGCCATTCTGGCCAAGGCCGTCGAGTTCGACTCCTCCGACCTTCTTTACCGAGACGGTACGTGGTGGCTGCATTC
>RZYB01000231.1 GCA_009930495.1 Deltaproteobacteria bacterium | reverse complement strand
ACCGAGGACGCGCTGGGAAAAAGCGCCGAGCAGGCGTCTCCTTCTCCTGCCGTGAAAAAATCTGCCCCATCCATGGGAAATACATTTTCAGACGGCTTCGCGGATCAGAAACGGTCGAGGCATGAGAGCGGGGCGGATTCCAAATTTGCTTTCGGACAAGAGAAAGGCGCGGCCATGCTTGCCGAGCCGTCGGGCGCCGCCGCGCCGTCGTTTTCCATGGAAGCAGAGCTCGCGGTGACAGGCCAGGCCAGAACGGAAGCGCTGGCGGCCAAGGCGGACGCATCGCTTGCGCGCCAGGCCGAGGTGTACAAGCAGGTTGAGAATGGTGCGTTCACCAATTTGTCCCAAGGCGGCAAGCAGCTGGTCATCAGACTCGATCCGCCCGAGTTGGGCCAGGTGAGCGTTATTTTGCGGGTTCATGGCAAGGAGGTGCAGGCTGTCCTGCGCGCGACCAGTCCGGAAACAACGCAGGCCCTGAACGAGCAGCTTGGGCATTTGCGCGGCCAGCTCGAGGCGCAAGGCCTCCGGGTTGGCAAGCTTGAGGTGCAGACCCAGCTTCCCGATGGGCAGACGGACGCCCAATGGCAAGGGGCGGAGCAGCATAATGAGTCGCAAAGAAATCGGGAGTCATCCATGTCGAGCCAGCGTTTTCGATTTTTAAGTGGCTCTGATGGAAGTCTGGCCCAGGATGTGCATGAGGTCTCGTACACGGAAAAAAATTCCAGTGGTGGATTGGACCTCTTTGCCTGACAGGAGCGCCGTATGACCGTTGATTCCATTCTTTCCGGATTAAGTTCCGCGACAACGAATACTTCCAGTTCGTCGCCGAGCGCGAGTAGCGCCCTGGACAAGGATGATTTTTTACAGCTGCTGGTCACGCAGCTTCAGCATCAGGATCCGCTCAATCCGCTCGATGATAAGGAATTCATTGCCCAGTTGGCGCAGTTCTCGAGCTTGGAGCAAATGAACAATGTCGCGGCCGGGATCGAATCGATCAATGAAACCCTGGCCAAGCAGGATGCCTTGAGCGCCGCGAGTTACATTGGCAAGAATGTGGTCGCCGAGGGCAACGCAATCACGAAGATGGATGAAGGCGTCACGCCGATCTATTTCACGCTGAATGATGCGGCGTCGACAGTGCGAATCAATGTTTATGACCAGAATAACAACATCGTAAGCACGCAAAGTTTGAATTCCATGCAGGCTGGTGAGTATAATTTTTCATGGGATGGACTTGAATACACGGGAAACGAAGCGCCGAATGGGAAATACTCGGTGTATTTCGCGGCCGAAAGCTCCGATGGCAGCGCGGTTCTCGTGAATACAAAGGTCACTGGAACAATAGTTGGTATTTCAAGAAATAGCGACGGGACTTCTTTTACGCTGGGCGACGGTCGTACGGTCGGGTTTGACGATATTTCCATGGTCACCCAGGGAACTTCGGCCTCGTCGGTATCTTCGTCGTCCACGGAGGATGCATCGTCCGCGGACGACACGCCATCCACGGAAAAGGCCTCCACGGAGGACTCGTCAGCGACCGACGCCTCGTCGTCACGGGCGGAAGCTGAAGGCTAGTAGCGGTTTGTCCATGTTGCATGGTGAAATGAGGGGGTAGATATGAGTTTGTCAGCATCAATGTATTCCGGGACCAGCGGCCTGAAGGTTCATGGCGAAGGGATGACCGTTATCGGCAATAATATATCCAACGTGTCGACCGTGGGATTCAAGGCTTCGACCATGCAGTTCGAGGACGCCCTGAGTCAGCAAATATCCACTGCCGCTGGAATTGGCCAGATTGGACGCGGTGCGGCCATTGGCGTGGTTCGTGGTGATTTTTCCCAGGGTTCGGTCGAGACCACGACGTCTTCGACGGATTTGTCCATTGGCGGCAACGGTTTCTTCGTGGTCTCTCCCGTGGGTCAGGAAGTAAGTTATTACACCCGGGCGGGAAACTTCACTTTTGATCAGGACGGATTCCTGGTCGATACCCATGGATATCGGGTTCAGGGATGGGAGGTGTTGCAGGAGGATTCGAGCGTGGCCGCCAGTGGTGACTCGACCATGACCGAACAGACAGGAGTCAAGATCGCGGGGGTGCCGCAAGATATCAAGCTGAACAATTTTCAGTCTCCTCCCCAAGCCACCAGTCGGGTGGACATGATCGTCAACGTGGATTCCCAATCGGCGGACAAGGTGACCAACGACGGCTTGCCGCCACTGTCCGAGGACCCGCTCAATGGTGCTGATCTGGATGGGAGCCCACTGACGGCTTTGTTCGACACGTATGACGCGACCTCCGCGGAAGGACCTATCGGCGACGACAAGTATGCCTACCAGTCGACCATCAAGGTCTATGACGAAAACGGAACCGCGCATAATCTGACGGTGTACATGGACCCCGTGGAAGATCCGGACGTGGTCAACAGCGCGGGGGGCAAGCGGTATTGGGAATACATCGTCACCGTGCCGGTCAACGAGGACAACCGTGAGTTTTGGGGGGCTCAGCCCGATCAGAGCAAGCGGGGCATCCTCATGGCCGGAACCATGACGTATAACTCCGCCGGTGAGATGGAGAACATGTCGGCCTTTACGATCAACAATCCTTACGACGGCACAGGTGGTGTGGCTCCCATACCATCCGATCCGGGTCCGCCGGCCGTTGCCCCCGTGGAGGGCACGTTTGCCACCGATGCCAGTAGGATCGAGAATTGGACGCCGGCGAATTTTTCGCAAAATGGCTACCCGATCTGCACCGCGAATTTTTTGGGATCCGAAAACGGCAGCATCACGGCCACGGACAAGGATGCCTTGACGGCAAACGTGCCACCAAAGGATGAAACGTTGGATGCCAACAGTAAATCCAAAAACATAGAGATCAATTTCGGTATTCGAAACAAGTCAACGGATTGGATAGGCGGCGAGGATAACGCCGGCAAGGAAGGTCTGAACAATCTGGCGGAGCTCCAGGGGTTGCTCGCTGCCGTGGATGGTGGATCATACGATTCGGTCGCGGACGGCTTGAAGGCGATCAATGGCATTGCTTCGCCGGAGATCAGCGCGCTGGCTTCGACGAATTACAGCACGGGCTCGACCACGATCTTTCAATCCCAGGATGGCTACACCGCTGGATTTTTACAGAACATCTCCGTGGATCGCGATGGCGTCATCACCGGTAACTACTCCAACGGACAGGTTTTGCAGCTTTTTGCCGTGACCCTGGCCACATTCAATAATAATTATTCCTTGTATCGCGAGGGCGGAAATCTGTTCTCCGAGACCAAGTCTTCCGGGCCGCCAATCACCGGCCTAGCCAACACCGGCGGCAAGGGGAGCATCGCTTCCAATTCCCTGGAACAGTCCAACGTGGATCTGGCCACGGAGTTCGTGAAGATGATCACCACGGAAAAAGGATTCCAGGCCAACTCCAAGACC
>RZYB01000230.1 GCA_009930495.1 Deltaproteobacteria bacterium | reverse complement strand
CCGACCTGGGACACGATGTGGTAGGACAGGATGCGCCGGGCGTTGTTCTCGATGGTCGCGTAGCAGACGCCGTAGATGGCCATGATGGTCCCGCCGATGGCCAGAACCTCAAAACCCGAGAACCCGCGCAGAAGCACATACACGGCCGTTTTGGTGGTGTAGGCGGACATGAAGACCGCGCCGGTGATGGTCGCGCGGGGGTAGGCGTCGGGCAGCCAGGCGTGCAGGGGCACGACAGCGGCGTTGACGCAGAATCCGGCCAGGATGAGGTAGTCATACCACTGGGCCGCGTCGGGCGCGATGGCTTCGAAGGCGAAGCTGCCCGTGGTTTTGTAGCGGATCAACATGCCCGCCAGGAGCATCAGCCCGCCCATGGTGTGGAACAGGAAGTAGCGGAAGCCGGCGGCCGTGGATCGGGGCGCGCGGTTCAGCCAGATGAGCATGGTCGAGGCGATGCTCATCAACTCCCAAAAGACAAACAGGGTCAGATAGTCACCGGCGAAAACGCAGCCGAACCCGCCGGCCACGTAGAGGTTGGCGGCCACGTGCTGGGCCTTGTCCTTGAGGTGCAGGGCATAGATGAAGCCGATGACCGACTGGATCGCGAAGACGTGGGCGAAAACCAGGGACAGGCTGTCCACCCGGCCCGTGGTCAGGATCTGCCCCAGATAGTGGAGCGCCCCATGCACGCCCTGGGGCATGGTCAGGACCGAGGCCACGGCCATGATGGCCGGAATGGGCAGCAGCCAGCGGTATTTGTCGGTCTTGATGAACGGGATGAGGACCGCCGCGATCAGAAACGGCACGGACGGATGCTGAAAACTAGCGGTCATAATAGCCCTCCTTTTTGCCGAGGAAGGTATGGGCCGCTCCCTTGCAGGCGCGCACCATGGCGATGGTGGCGACCAGAGAGAACACAGCCCAGAATCCGGGCATCCATTCTCCGGCGAAGTGCGGATGGTGCGGCCGGATGATGACGTTCAAAGCCACGAGCACGACCATGATGGCGTACATGATATATTTCCAGAAAACAGGGTGTTGGCGGGCATTGCCCAGGAGTTCGCCAAGTTTGCTTGCTTCCATGGCTAGCCTCCAAATCGTGTGAAAATGTTGATGAAGGCGAAGAATATCTGCGGGAAGAAGCCCAGGGTCACGCTGATGCAGGCCGTGATGGCCAGGGGGATGACCATGGTCATGGACGGCTCGGAGTAGTGCTCAAAGTCCACTTCCGGGCTAGGGGGCATGAAGAAGGCCCGGTAGATGATCGGAGTGAAGTAGCCGGCATTCAAAATCGTGCTGCCCAGGAGCGCGCAGAGGAGAATGATCTGGTGGGCCTGCATGGCACCATTGATCAGGTACCATTTGGACACGAATCCGCACACCGGAGGCATGCCGATCATGGACAGGGCCGCGAGACTGAACATGCCGAAGGTGATGGGCATCTTGCGTCCGAACCCGCCCATGAGACTGATCTTCTTGTTGTGCGTGGCCACGTAGATGGCCCCGGCCGCGAAGAAGAGGGTGATCTTGGAGAAGGCGTGGTGGGCGATGTGGGCCAGACCGCCGGTGACGGCGTCGGGGGTGAGCATGGTCACGCCGATGATGACGTAGGACAGCTGGCTGACCGTGGAATAGGCCAGTCGGGCTTTGAGGTCATCCTTGGTCAGGGCGATGATGGAGGCGACCACGATGGTGAACGCGGCCAGATAGGCCGTGGGAATGCCCAGGTTCAGGGCGTCCATGGTTTCCAGGCCAAATCCGGACAGGATGATTCGACTGACCGAAAACACGCCCGCCTTGACCACGGCCACCGCGTGCAGCAGGGCCGAGACCGGCGTGGGCGCGACCATGGCCGAGGGCAGCCAGTTGTGGAAGGGCATCAGCGCCGCCTTGGCCAGACCCGCGATGTAGAGCACGTAGGTCAGCTGGACCAGCATCGGGTTGGCGTCGGCCGGGAAAATGCCGTGGACCACGTCGCCGAGCTGGAAGTCGAGGGTGCCGCAAAGCACGTAGGTCAGGACCATGGCCGGAAGCAGGAAAAGCTTCGAGGTGCCCATGAGGTAGACCATGTACTTGCGCGCCCCGCTGTAGCCTTCCTCGTCTTGATGATGGGCGACCAGCGGGTAGGTGAAGATGGAGATGATCTCGTAGAAGAGATAGAGCGTGAAGATGTTCGCGCTCATGGCCACGCCCACCGCGCCGAAAATGGCGATGGCGAAGCAGAAGTAGTAGCGGGTCTGGGCGTGTTCCTTCAGGCCGCGCATGTATCCGATGTTGTAGCTGGTAGCCAGGAACCACAGAAAGCTGGCCACGATGCCGAAGATCATGGTCAGGCCGTCGGCGCAGAGCTTGACGGTGATGCCCGGCAGGATGGTGAACACGGTGAAGGTTCTGATGACGCCGCCGAGCACGCCCGGGACCAGCCAGAGCATGAACAGGAAGGTCAGGGCCGCGGCCGCGAAGGAGACCGCCTCGCGGCGATCCTGGTCCTTGCCGAAATACCAGATGCCCAGGGGGGCCAGTCCGGTGATGATGAGGGGGAGAAGGAGGATTGGTGTTTCCATTTAGTCCCTCAGTGTCGCGATGGTGTCGGTTTCCACGGAGCCGAAGCGCCGCAGGACCACCAGGATGATGGCCAGAACAAGGGTCGCCTCGGCGGCGGCCAAGCCCATGATCAAAAGCGCGGACAGCTGGCCCAGTACGTCATCGGCTCCGGTCAGCTTGGCCGAGGCGACGATGGACATTCCCGCGCCATTCAGGAGCAATTCGATGCTGATGAGCATGCCCACCAGGGTCCGGCGCTGGATCAGGCCATAGAGGCCCAGGCCCAGGAGCAGGAGCCCCGCCAGATGGAAAAGAAAGAGCGAGTTCATGCTTCCTCCCGTCGTTTGAAGCCCAGGAGCACCGCGCCGGCCATGGCCACCAGCAGCACCACGGAGATAAGTTCAAAGGCGAGTCCATAGGTGCCAAGCAGGCCCTGACCCAGTTCCTTGATGTCGTTTTCCACGGGCACGTCCACGGTCTGGGTGAAGGCCTTGAGACAGACCACGGCCAGGAGCACGACCGGCCCCATGGCGGCCAACACGGCCTTGGATTTACGTGGCGAGGGTTTTTGTTCTTCGCTGCCGGCCGGGGCCTTGGTCAGCATGATGGCGAAGAAGATGAGCACGCTGATGGCGCCGACATAGATGAGAAGCTGCATCAGGCCCACGAAGGGTGCGTTCATCAGGAAGTACATGCCCGCGACTCCGAACATGGCCGCCACCAGGCCGACCAGGGCCCGGACCAGATTGGTGTTGGTCACGGCCGCGAAGCCGCCGATGGCGATGATGGCCAGGTAGAAGACGTAGGCGAAAAGAGCGAGTGTCTGCATGGTCATTCCGCCTCGGTGGTTTTGGGTTTACGGGAGCGCATCCGGGCCAGGAGATCGAAATG
>RZYB01000229.1 GCA_009930495.1 Deltaproteobacteria bacterium | reverse complement strand
ATCCTGGGCGGGAAGGAATTTGTCAGCAAGATCAAGGACCGGTTCTTCCTGGCCAAAACCAATCGCGAAGTGCCAAGCGCACGGCATCTGGCTCCGACGGTGCGGGAAGTCCTGGACGCCGTCCTCTCGGCCTACGAAGCCGAAGAGGCGACATTGTCCGTTTCCCGCCGGGGCGCCACGAATGAACCCCGCGACGTGACCATGCATCTGTTGCGCACTCTTTGCGGGCAACCGCTGCAGCAGATCGCACAGTCCCTGTCCGTGCGCACCTACAGCACCGTCAGCACCACCCTGACCCGGGTTGCAAAGCGACTGGCGCAGGATGAGGCATTCAAAAAAAGAGTGGAACGTGTGCGCGCCCTGCTCAAGAAAAGTCAAAACGAGACTTGACCCCTTTATGACCCCTTTACACTTTGATCAGGGGCGGAGCGATCCGCCCCGCCTCGCGCGCATCCATCCGACCACGCCCCTGGCCGCCACGGGAAAAATTCCAAGCAGGGCAAAGGCCCCCAGCAGGGATGGCGACAAAATTCCGGCCACGGAATCAAGCTTGGCCAACTCCCGACCGGCGTTGACGAAAACCATGGTGGCGCCAAGCATGCCCAACTGCGAGACCCAGTAAAAGGTCCAGACCGGCATGGCCGTCAGGCCCATGGCAAGATTGACGAGAAAAAACGGAAAGAGGGGAATGAGGCGCAGGCCGAACAGATACCAGGCGCCATCCTGACGCGTGCCTTCGTCGATGATGGCCAGACGCGCGCCAAAACGTCGGCGCACCGCGTCCCGAAACAGATACCGGGACAAAAGAAAAGCCAGGGTCGCGCCCAGGGTCGAGCCCAGGGACACGGCGGCGGTCCCGACCCAGAAGCCAAGGATCGCGCCCGCCACCAACCCCATGACAATGGACCCAGGCAGACTCAGGGCGGCCATGAGCACGTAGGCCAGCACATACGCGCCGAGAAAGGAAACAGGATGCGCGGCCCAAGCCGCGCGCAGGCTGTCCAAAACCCCCTGGACAGCGGCCAACGTCAAAAAACGGTCCAGATCCAACACAAAAAAAAGCCCGATCAGAACCGCCAGGCCACAGCCCAGAGCCAGCCTGGTCATCCGCTCACGGGGCCGAACAACGTGTCATGGACGGCCGCGACCGTTTCCCCCGCCAGGGGATCTTCCAGGAAAAATTCATATTTGAGGGCCGTGCTGCTGACGGCCAGGATCCTGTTTCCGAGCCGGGCCAGGATTTCCCGCACGGCCTCCAAACGCTCCCGCTGGGCCGCCACCCGCGAACCGATCAGGGACAGGGCGTAACACGAAACGCCCTCCATTCCGGATGCGTGTTTTTCATCGACGACAACCACCGCGCGCCCCTCCACGCTCTGGCAAAGACGGCAGTCCACGGGGACCGGAGCGCCCTCGTCAAAAACCAGCCAGCGCAGGCGGTCATGGTAAACCATGGCCTGCAGGGTGTCGCGGTTGAGATTCTCGCTGGACACAATGGTCCCGATCTCCCCGGACAAGCTCGACCCGGCGGCGATCCTCACGCCCAGGCGGCGGGCGTATTCCACGGCGTCGTCCTTCAAGACCTTGGCTCCGGCCGCCGACATTTCGAGCATGGTTTCATAGTCGATGGTGTCCAGACGCCTTGCCGCTGGTGCCAGACGCGGGTCCGTGGTGTACACCCCGTCCACGTCGGAATAAATCTCGCACACGTCCGCGCCCAGGGCGGCGGCCACGGCCACGGCGGTGGTGTCCGAGCCGCCCCGACCCAGGGTCGTGATTTCCCGCGCCGTGGACACGCCCTGAAATCCGGCGACCACGGCGATCTTGCCCAGGTCCAAGGCCTGACGCAGCCGATCACCCCTGATCTCCAGAACGCGCGCGTCGCCATGGGTGCAATCGGTGATCAGCCCGATCTGGGAACCGGTGAACGACACGGCCACGCCCGGCCGGATGCCGTTCAGGGCAATGCTCATCATGGCGATGGAAATGCGTTCACCCACGGACACAAGCATGTCCATTTCGCGCGGGTCCGGATTTTCAGCCAGGGCCTTGGCCTGGGCCACCAAACCGTCCGTGGTCTTGCCCATGGCCGAGACCACGACCACGACCTGATCCCCCCGGTCATGGCGGGCCATGACCCGTCGGGCCAAATTCAGAATCTGCTCCGGGGTGGCCACGCTGCTGCCCCCGTATTTTTGAACAACCAAAGCCATATTTTCTCCTTGTTAACGCGCCATTTTCACGATGCGCGGAAGAAACGTCGCCCGGACGCGGACCAAATCGCTTTGGGCGGCCATGACCGAAAGAATGTTTTTATAGGCCATGGGCGCCTCGTCCAGGCCGGCCGAAAGCAACCGCACGTTCCTGGCGCGCAGGATGTGGTCGAGATCGCCACGGTGGAAACGCTTGACGGCTTCCTGACGGCTCATGACTCTTCCCGCGCCATGGGCGGCCGAACACAGGGACAACGGATTGCCCAGCCCCTCGACCACGAAGGCCGGATCGACCATGGTTCCGGGGATGACGCCCAACACGCCCAGACCAGCCGGAGTGGCGCCCTTGCGGTGCACGACCACCGAACGGCCACCATGGGTCTCGATCCAGGCGAAGTTATGGTGGTTTTCAACACTCCAAACAGGCGACAGGCACAGATTCCGGGCCAGGGCCGCATGGATCAGGGCATGGTTGGCCGAGCTGTAGCGGCCCATGAGTTCCATGGCGGCCCAGTATTCCCGACCGGGATCCGAGTCCAGATCCAGCCAGGCCAGATGCCCCAGGTCGCGGGGGAGCTCCGGGTGCAGCCGCCGGGCCAGGGCCGAATAATGTCTGGCCACTTCCCCGCCCGCGCCCCGGCTGCCGCCGTGGGAAAGCAGGGCCAGATAGGTGCCGGTCTCCAGGCCGTCCACATTTTCCGGCACGTCCAGCACGCCCCACTCCACGAAATGATTGCCCGAACCACTGGTACCAAGCTGCCCCCAGGCGGTGTCCTTGATCCGGGCCGTGACCGGAGAAAACGACCAGTCCTCGTGCATGACCGGATGGTCCTTGCGCCGCGAAAACTGACCGCCCACGCCAAAACAGGTTTCGGCTTCCAGGGCCCGGATCAAAACCTCGGCCTGGGTTTCGACCAAATCCGGCGGCACGGCGAACACGGACAGGCGCATGCGGCAGGCGATATCCATGCCCACCCCGTAGGGAATGACCGCGCCCTCAACGGCCAGCACCCCGCCAATGGGCAACCCATAGCCGACATGGGCGTCGGGCATCAGGGCGCCGCTCACGGCCACGGGCAGGGAACAGGCCTGACGCATCTGCTCCACGGCCCGGGGGTCCGGATCCTGGCCCCAGACCGACCAGGGCGCGGGCTCCAGACGCAATGAAGCCGACGACGGTCGGCGCGGTCCTGGCGCGGCCAAAACCTGGGCCAACGGCGCGAGCACGGGATG
>RZYB01000228.1 GCA_009930495.1 Deltaproteobacteria bacterium | reverse complement strand
TGTTATTGCTAACTCCTAATGTCAAAAGCTTGATTAAGTGCTTTGCTCATTATTACAAATAAAGATTAGTTGTTTTGTCTCTTTATTTATGAACTATTCCATATTATAATACGTAATTATTAAAAATTAAGATTGAAAAAGGAGAAAAAAGAGTGAAACCCCCAAATTTTCTACCAGATTATTTAAGGTTTCACTCACTAAAAACGTGATTATAATATTAGCACTGAAATTTCTAAATATCAATATGTTAAAGGATAAAGTATATTTATAACTTTAAATGAAGATTATGTAATAAAGTGTCCCGTTTGTGGAAAAGCGATGAAAATTAATAAATACCGACTTAGATATTTAAAGTTTTCTGATGAACAAAGAGTTAAGTTCAGGGTTCCAGTCTATTATTGTGATTGTAGTGGTAGAAAACGGTATCACACTGTTTTACCAGATTTTATGATTCCCTACAAACAATATGCAGCTGTTAGAATAGCTCAATATATCTTCAATTCATTTAAAGTAGATAATTGCACTTGTGCAATATCTACAATAAGAAACTGGAAAAAATGGTATTATAGAAACTATAGTAGGTTTAAAGATACCATTAAAATTATTTCTACAAATACAAAGTACTTACTAACTTATGTAACTTCATTATCAACTATAGATCTCCAAAAATGGAGCAACCTTAGCAAAATATGCTTCTTTAGCAGTCTATTTAGTGAAATAGGAAACCGACTAGTTCACATTTTATGCCACAGATAAAACAACTATTTTATTAGTATTATTTTATTTCGGAGGTAATAAAATGGCAAAAAATGTAGCAACAAAGCAAGAAATAGTAGCTACTGAACGGTTTAATCTAATTTCCACATTTATTGATGAAAATTTGACTAAAAAAGAAAGATTATCCCTCATTAAAGAGAAAAGCTTAAATGGAGGGCCAAGTGTTCGAACACTTAAAAGATATCTAGAAAGTTATCAAGAAGGCGGATTCACTGCTTTAATACCAAAGAGTAAAGGAAAAAGCATTGGTAAAGCTGTTGAACAAGAGATATTGGATTTAGCAATTACTGCAAGAAGAGAAAATCCACAAAGAAGTATTAAAGATATTATCTATATCTTAGAGGTAAGAGGCGATGTTGAAAAAGGAAGCTTAAAAAGATCTACTCTTCAAAGATATTTTCAAAAAGCTGGATTTTCTAAAAAACAAATGAATAATTATGTTAAATCTACAGGTGTTGCAACTAGAAGATACCGAAAGAGTCATAGGATGGAACAACTTCAAAGTGATTTTAAATATGGACCTTATTTACCAATTGGTAAAAACAACAAAATGATTCAAACCTATTTTATAGGTTGGATAGACAATAGCTCTAGAATGATGTTGGATGGTAAGTTTTATTCTAGACAAACCTTCTATGAGGTAGAAGATTCTCTTAGAAGAGTTATCATGAAATATGGTACTCCCTCCACCATACTTTTAGATAATGGATCAGCTTTTATTCATAAGAAACTAGCAACTATTTGTGCTAAATGTAGCATACAGAAAATTCATGCTAAGCCCTTCTCACCCCAAACAAAAGGCCTAATTGAAGTGTTTAACGCATTTTTAAATAAGTTTATTTCAGAAGCTGCATTAGAAAAATATAATACTCTAGAAGAGATGAATTCAAACTATGATGCATGGGTAGAGCAATATTACAATAAAACATTACATTCAGGTTTAAAAGAAGGTACTCCTAGATCTGCCTTTGCTAAAGATAATAAACCACTAAGATTTATTAGTGATGAATTACTAGTAAATGCTTTTTCAACAAGGGTTACTAGAAAGGTTAACAATGATTGTACGATATCTATTGATGGAACTAACTATGATATTCAAAATCCAAATCTTATTGGATTCGAAGTAGAAGTAATTTATGATCCTCAAGATAAAGAAAAAGTTGTTGTTAGAAGAGTAGGATTTGAAGACATAATTGCTAATGTTTTGGTTATTAGTTCTTTTGTTAAGAAAGAAGCAAAGAGAGAAGCAACAGGAAAGTCAGTACTTCCAGCATTTAAATCAGATTTATTAGAAGGCGTAAGACAAGCTCAAGCAAAAGATGATTTTAACTTTGATCTTGACTTAGCAAGTAAAGCTTCTAAAAGAAATGAAGAAGAGCAATTAAAGCTAAATAGTACTGAATATGCTTACAAGCTTTCTAATTCACAAGAGGAGAATAGTGATGATAGATATTAAAAAATATTACAAAATAAGTAAAATTCCATTCTCGAGTGACATAGATGTTTCAAAGTTATTATTAACACAGACACATAAAGAAATTCTTAGTAGATTAGAATTTGCAGCTAAAGAACAAAAGTTTGTTGTATTTACTGCTGAATGTGGCTCTGGAAAAACCACATTACTTAGATTGTTGAGAAAGAAGCTAAGTGATGATAAATACCAACTATTTTATTTAAGTGATAGCGATTTGACTCCTCGACTAATTTATAAACAGATATTGCTACAATTAAATATTAATACAAACTACTACCGAGGAGATAGCAAGGCATTGTTACATTCACAGCTTGAATTTTTAAAATCTACAAAAAACAAAAAGATTATTACCATAATCGATGAAGCGCATCTGCTAAAAAAACCAGCAATTGAGGAGGTAAGGTTCCTACTAAACTATAGAATGGATAGCTATGCACCAATGTCCTTAATTCTAGTTGGACAACCAGAATTAAAAGATAAACTTTACAAAAGAAACTATGAGGCTGTAAGGCAAAGGGTTAACATGGTGTGCAAATTAAGTAATCTTAATAGAGAAGAGACAGAAGAGTATATTAAAACTCATCTAACAAGTGTTGGCTACAAAAAAGAGTTATTTACACAGGAATCTATTGATTTCATTTATGAAGCTTCTCAAGGTAGTCCAAGAACTATTAACAACATCTGTTACCAGTCCCTAATAAGTAATGCTTTTGAAAAAGGTGAATTAATAAAAACCCCATTAGTGAAGAATGTATGCAACTGTGAGTTGCTTTAAAGGAAGAAACTTATGGAAACTCAATTAATAATACAGGAAATATTTGATAACACTTTAGAAGAATTAAACAAATCTAAACTTCTAAATGCTACAATGTATGAACTAGTAAAAAAGTATGAAGCAATGCTTTCACAAAGCTTTGTTAGATCATGTAAGTGTAGCAGTATCGCTAGGATATTAGATAAAAACTCTAATGAGATTCAAGATGAAAAATACTTGCTAGAACAATTAAACATTTCAAAAAGGATGTACACTAAAACCTTGAAACAATAGCAGTAAACTCTATTAAACCAAAGCTCCCTGAAAACTAATCAAGGGAGCTTCTTTAGCGCTTGAACATAAATAATAAATTGGACAAAATGAATAAGCAGTAATTTGCAAAGCATCTGAGCAATCATTTGACAGAATTACTTAGCAAGAACAATA
>RZYB01000227.1 GCA_009930495.1 Deltaproteobacteria bacterium | reverse complement strand
CGGCATCGCCGTGTACGGCGAAAAATTGAAGGAGCTCGGGCAGCCGGACCGTTCCAACGACGACTTCGTGCTCCAGGGGTTGTTTGCCACCATCACCAATGCCAACTGGGATGACGCGCGTTTTGTGGCCATGGTCGAGGACGGCCTGGTTCGGCGCGACAAGTTGAAAGCCGCTTTTCTGGCCGCCTACAAGGCCAAACACGGCAAGGATTTCAGTGAACCCCTGCCTGACGCCGCCACCTGGAGCGGTTCGGCTTCGGCCTTTGCCGAAAAAGCCAAGACCGTGGGTGTGCTGGCCACGGAAAATGAAGACGTGCGTTCCCTGCGCGAGCTGTTGATTATCGGCCTCAAGGGCATTGCCGCCTATGCCGAGCACGCCGCCGCCCTGGGCTTTCGCAAGCCCGAGATCGACGACTTCATGCTCGAAGCCCTGGCCTCGACTACCAAGGCCCTGTCCGTGGACGCCATGATCGCCATGGTCATGAAGGCCGGGGAAATGGCCGTGACCACCATGGCCCTGTTGGACGAAGCCAACACCTCGACCTACGGCCATCCGGAAATCACCCAGGTCAATATCGGCGTAGGCACGAAGCCCGGTATCCTCATCAGCGGCCATGACCTGAAGGACATGGACGAACTCCTGAAACAGACCGAAGGCACGGGCGTGGACGTCTACACCCACGGCGAGATGCTTCCGGCCAATTACTATCCGGCCTTCAAGAAATACACGCACTTTGTTGGTAATTACGGCGGGTCGTGGTGGCATCAGAACGAGGAATTCGAGTCCTTCAACGGCCCCATCCTGCTGACCACCAACTGTCTGGTGCCCTTGAAGAAAACCAACACCTACCTGAATCGTCTCTACACCACGGGCGTGGTCGGGTACGAAGGCGCGGTCCATATCCCGGACCGCCCCGCTGGCGGGGCCAAGGATTTCTCGGCCCTGGTCAAGCAGGCCAAGTCCTGTCCGCCGCCTACGGAAATCGAAACTGGAACCATCACCGGCGGCTTTGCCCATCATCAGGTGCTGGCCCTGGCCGACAAGGTGGTGGAGGCGGTCAAGTCCGGCGCCATCAAGCGTTTTGTGGTCATGGCCGGCTGTGACGGTCGGCACAAGACGCGCAGCTACTACACCGAAGTGGCCGAGAATCTGCCCAAGGATACCATCATCCTCACGGCCGGTTGCGCCAAGTACCGCTACAACAAATTGAATCTGGGCGACATTGGAGGCATCCCGCGCGTGCTCGATGCCGGACAGTGCAATGATTCCTACTCCCTGGCTGTCATCGCCCTGAAGCTCAAAGAGGTCTTTGGCCTGGACGACATCAACAAGCTGCCTGTGTCCTACGACATCGCCTGGTACGAGCAAAAGGCCGTGGCCGTGCTCCTGGCCCTGTTGTTCCTGGGCGTGAAGGGCATCCGCCTGGGGCCGACCCTGCCGGCCTTCCTGTCGCCGAATGTGGCCAAGGTCTTGGTGGAAAACTTCGACATCAAGCCCATCGGCACGGTCCAGGACGACATCGCGGCCATGATGGCCGGAAAATAGACACAATGTAATTCGACGGCGCTCCAGTTGTGGCGCCTGGAAAAGGCCATCCGCGAGGGTGGCCTTTTTTGTCGCGGCCCGAGGCGGCCTTCGGGCATGGACGAACGGGTCATCCTTGTTTAGGTCCAGGATCACGCCCGAGGCGTTGGCTTGCGGAGGGCACAAATCTCCAACTTTTCCATGGGACAAGCATGAAACGATACGATGTGTACGGCATGGGCAACGCCCTGGTGGATATGGAATTCGAAGTCAGCGATGATTTTCTTGATTCCATGGGCGTGGAAAAGGGCCTCATGACCCTGGTCGACGAAAAACGACAGTTCGAGCTGCTCGAATATCTGCGCGAGGAAAAGAATTCGCGTTCTGGCGGTGGCTCGGCCGCGAATACCATCGTGGCCAATGCCTGGTTTGGTGGAACATCCTTCTATTCCTGTCTGGTCAGCGATGACGAGATGGGCGATTTTTATGTGCAGGAATTGAAACGGGCCGGGATCGACACCAATTTGACGGAGCGCCGGGCTTCGGGCGTGACTGGCAAATGTCTGGTCATGGTTACCCCCGATGCGGAACGGACCATGAATACATATCTGGGGATTTCCGAATCCCTGGCCCGGTCCGAGATTCGGGAAGACGCATTGCGTGCATCCAAATTTTTCTATGTCGAAGGCTATTTGGTCACTTCGCCCACGGCCCGCCCTGCGGCCGCCGAGGCCATGGCTTTGGCCCGCGCCGCTGGAGTCAAGACCGCGCTGAGTTTTTCGGACCCGGCCATGGTCAAGTATTTCCGGTTGGGCCTTGAAGAAGTCATCGGCTCGGGGGTGGATTTACTGTTTTGTAACCGCGAGGAGGCCTTGTTGTGGGGCGGCTGCCGGACCCTGGCCAAGGCCGCGGATGAGCTCAAGCGTATCGCCGGAGCCTTCGTGATCACGCTGGGCGGGGACGGGGCATTGATTTTTGACGGCTACGGGACACACGAGATCGACCCGTGTCCGGCCCGGGCCATCGACACCAATGGCGCCGGGGACATGTTTGCCGGGGCCTTCATGTATGGAATCACCCATGGCATGAGTTATGACCAAGCCGGGCAGTTGGCCAGCTTGGCCGCGTCACGGGTCGTGACCGTGTTTGGCCCGCGCCTTGAACCCGAGCACTACCGTCAGATTTTGGCCGAATTCCAGGCGCGCTGAAGGCACATGGGCATGCTTGTTTGGAGCGAACCCCTGGCCTGGTGGCTGGCCATTGTCTCCGTGGTCAGTTTTTTGGGATCGCTTTTGGCCGTGCCTTTCATCGCCGTGCGCATTCCGCACGATTATTTCTGCGCATCGCGTCGACGGGTTGACGTTTGGGGCGACCGGAGCATGGTCGTGCGGACCCTCGTGGTCATGCTCAAAAATTTGCTGGGCGTGGTTTTGCTCGCGGCTGGGCTGGCCATGCTGATTTTGCCGGGCCAAGGTCTTCTGACCATGCTCATTGGACTCATGGTCATGAATTTTCCCGGAAAATATCGCCTGGAGCGCTATTTGGTCTCACGTGGCCCGGTATTGCGCGGGATTAACTGGATTCGACGCCGGTGGGGAGTTGCTCCCCTCCTTTTTGTTTCGGCTGGTCATGAAGAGAAGGGTCAGGGAGACAGTTAGTCTGGATTGTGTAACAGCTTAAATAGAATAACTATTTTCGGAGCGCATTTTTTTTGAAAAAAGTCTTTGACAGATAAAAAAAGTCTCTATAAAAGCTGTCTCTCGTTGGACGGGACTGGGCGGTTAGCTCAGCTGGGAGAGCGTCGGCCTTACAAGCCGAGGGTCATAGGTTCGATCCCTGTACCGCCCACCAAACGAAAATGCGGGGTCGTAGTTAAGTCGGTTATAACGCCGGCCTGTCACGCCGGAGGCCGTGGGTTCGAGTCCCATCGGCCCCGCCA
>RZYB01000226.1 GCA_009930495.1 Deltaproteobacteria bacterium | reverse complement strand
CTGGTCCAGCTCATGATCGACCATGATCTTGGCGTCAGCCCTGTGGAAACCTACGTCATCAAGCGGGTGGACTCGGATTTTTTCGTGGAAGACTGAGCGTCAGCGATAAAACCTGATCTGCACGTTCGGGCTCTGCCGCCACTGGTCGAATTTTTTGCGGAGCCAGCGTTTGAACATATTGCGGGGACCGGGCAGCAGCAAAACCAGCCCGCACAGGTCGGTCAAAAAGCCCGGCAAGACAAGAACAATACTGGCCAGGGCGATCAGGACGCCGTCGAGCATGTCCTCGGCGGGCATGAGCCCCATGTTCAGACTGTCCCGAATCCGCAGCATCGTCGCCAGACCCTGCATCTTGGCCAGATAGGCCCCGGCCGCCGCCGTGAGCAACACCATGGCGATGGTCGGCCACGTGCCGATGGCCCGGCCCATGGAGACCAGGGTGTAAATTTCCAGAAACGGAATGACCGCGAAAAGAAGAAACAGCTTCCCGAACATCATGCCTCCTGAGCGGCCAGTTGATCCACGGTTTCGCGGTCGCGCAGGCCGAGAAAATAAAGCACGCCGTCCAGACCGACATTGGAGATGGCCTGGCCCGCGCCCTGACGGACCACGGGTTTCGCGTGAAAGGCGATGCCCAGGCCGGCCACGTCGAGCATGGGCAGGTCATTGGCGCCATCGCCAACGGCAATGACCTGGGAGAGCGAAATGTTCTCCTTGGCCGCGATCTCCTTGAGACGCCTGGCCTTGCCCGGCCCGTCGACGATTTCGCCGACCAGGCCGCCGGTCAGCGCGCCGTCCTTGATCTCCAGCTCGTTGGCGTGGACATGATCGATACCCAGCCGCTCCTGCAAACGCCGCCCAAAATAAGTAAATCCACCGGACAGAATGGCAATGGTGTACCCGAGGCTCTTCAGGGTACGAATGAGCCGCTCCGCGCCTTCGGTCATGGGCAGGGTGGCGGCCACGTCTTCCAGCACGCTGGCGGGCAGACCCTTCAAAAACCCGACCCGTTTTCTGAGGCTCTGACAAAAATCCAGCTCGCCGCGCATGGCCGCCTCGGTGATGGCCGCGACCTGCTCGCCCACGCCGGCCCGCTTGGCCAGTTCGTCGATGACTTCGGCCTGGATCAGGGTCGAATCCATGTCGAAACAGACCAGCCGCCGGATGCGCCGGAAGGCGTTGTCCTCCTGAAAGCCGATGTCGATGCCCTGTTCCCGCGACAAATCCAGAAAGGCGGCGCGCATGGCCGAAATATCCGTCGGCGTGCCGCGCACGGAAAATTCCAGGCAGGCCCTGGGCATGGCCGGGGGCTGGACCAGGGATCGACGGCCGGACAGACGGGTGATGCAGTCCACGCTCAGCCCGTTGGCCGTGATGACCTCGGACAGAGCTGCCAGATTGGCGGCGGTGATGGCCCGCCCAAGCACGGTCACGATATGACGCTTGCGCCCCTGCATCCCGACCCAGCTCTCGTAGTCGTCCTCCGAAACGGGCGTGAACTTGAGATGGAGGTCCTGGTTGTGGGCCCAGTACAACAAATCCTTTAAAATGGGCGAGGACTCGTGCTCGAGCGGTACTTCGATCAGCACGCCGAAGGACAGATCGGCATGGATGACGGACTGACAGATATCCAGGATGGTCACGCCGGACGCGGCCAGCTGGCCCATGATGCCGGCCAGGAGGCCGTCGCGGTCCGTGCCGGAAATTTGAATAAGGATGATTTCGCGCATTATTTGTGCATCAGCCCCCAGATGCGGATGGCGGCCCATTCCAGCACCAGGGCGGGGTTGGCGCTGGCATCCAGGCTTTCCAGCGCGTTTTCGACCACAACGCCCGCCTGGCGCACGGCCACCACGTCCAATCGACGAGCCATGACCGTGGCCAGCTCCGACAGCGGATTGCCGTAGCTGGCCTGAAGCAGGGCGCGCTGCACTTCCTGGAGCACACGCCGGGCCAGTCCGACATCCACATTGCCTTTCTTGGCGGTCCACTCCAACCATCCCCCCGTGCCGGTCTGGATGAACGCGCCCAAATCGGCCAGGATATCCCGCAGGTCCGAATCCTCGGCCATGGCCTTGGGCCAGCCCAGGGTCAGGACGAAACTGCGTGAAACCAGGGTGGGCAACAGAATGTCCCGATTGGGAGCCAAAAGAAGAAAAAGATTGCCGGGCCAGGGTTCTTCCAAGGATTTGAGCAAGGCGTTGGCCGCCGCGTCGCCCAAAGCCTGGGCCTCGGCCAGAATGACCACGCGATGGCCGTTACCGGTCGGCGCGTCCCCCAGCACGGACCGAATGTCGCGTACCGTGTCGATGGTGATGCTGCCCTCGGCCCCGTTCACGAGGATCAGATCGCGGCAGGCGTCCTCGGCGATCTGGCGGCACACGCGGCAGGCACCACAGGGCGGATGGACTTCCCGGCAATTGACACGCGCGGCCCAATACAAAGCCAGGCCAAGGCGCTCCTCCCTGGTCCCGCCTTCGAGCAGCAGGGATTTGGGCGGCGCCAGGGCCAAACGATCCAGAAAACCCGCGACGCGGGGCTGGTTGCGGAGAGATTCAAGCCAGGGTGCGGACATGGAAAAGGGAGGCCGAGCCTCCCCGATGCTAGCGGATGATGGTCTGGTCCCGGTCGGGACCCACGGACACAATGGCCACGGGAATGCCCAGCACTTCTTCGATGCGGGCGATATAATTCCGGGTCGCCTGGGGCAACTCGTCGTAGGCGCGACAACCAGAGATGTCCTCGGACCAGCCGGGCATGGTCTCGTAGACGGGTTCCACATGGGCCATGCCATTTTCTTCCTGGGGCGGGTAGGGCATTTCCTGGCCCTTGTAGCGATAGGCCGTGCACAGTTTGAGCTCGTCCAGGCCACCCAAGACATCGAGTTTGGTCAGAGCGATTTCCGTCGGACCGTTCAGACGCTGGGATTCGCGCAACACCACCAGATCCAGCCAACCACAACGACGTTTCCGGCCCGTGGTCGCGCCGAATTCCGCGCCTTTTTGCTGCATGTAGTCACCGGGGCCGTCGAGCTGTTCCGTGGGGAAGGGGCCGGCGCCGACACGGGTGGTATAGGCTTTGACGATGGCCACGATGCGGTCGAGCATGCGCGGCGAGCACCCCGATCCGGCCGAGGCGTTACCGGCCACGGTGTTGGACGAGGTCACGAACGGATAGGTGCCGTGGTCGATGTCCAGGTGCGTGCCCTGGGCGCCCTCGAACAACACGCCGATCTTGGAATATTCCTGAATGGCCGAGGACACGTCGCCCAGATACGGCACCAGACGACGGGCGATGGGCAGCAGTTCGGCGAAAATCTGGTCCGCGTTCAGCGCTTCCTGACCATACAGTCCGTTCAGGAGGGCGTTCTTTTCGACCAAGGCTTTCTCGATCTTGTGCCTGAGCAGGGCGTCATCGGCCAGATCGGCGGCGCGGATGCCAATGCGCGCGGCCTTGTCCTCGTAGCAGGGGCCAATGCCCCGGCCCGTGGTGCC
>RZYB01000225.1 GCA_009930495.1 Deltaproteobacteria bacterium | reverse complement strand
CGACGACGGCCTGACGGCGCGTCAGCACGCCCACTGCTCCCTGGCCGAGATTCAGGGCGCGGCGGGCGTGGGCCAGGACCTGCTGACCCATTTCTTCGTACTCGAAAACTACCCCGCGCCGCACGGCGGGTCGGAGTTGGCCATCACGGCCGCGGAGGAGTTCAGCCAGACGAGCTTCGACTTCGCCGTGGTCTGGGAGGAACGCGAAGGCTTGGACGGATTTCTCGTCTCCAACGCGGCCAGCTTCGAGCAGTGGCGGGTGGAAGCGCTGGCCGAGGCCTACGCCACGGCCCTCGATGCCGTGACCCGCGACGCGGCCACGACGCTGGCCGCCATCGATCTTGTTTCGCCGCGCATGCGCGAGACCCTGCTTGCGCGGTTCCGCGCGCCGGTGATGACCTATCCCGCAGCGAGCGTGGTCGAACTCTTTCGGCGGACAGCGGCCCGCCAACCCGCGGCCACGGCCCTGGTTTTCCACGATCGTCGCATGACATACGCCGAGCTGGACCGGGCCAGCGACGCCCTGGCCCGGCGGCTGGCGACGGCTGGCGCCGGACCGGAACGCATCGTGGCCGTGCTCCTGCATCGCGGTCCCTTCTTCGCCGTGGCCCTGCTGGCCGTGCTCAAAAGCGGCGCGGCCTTCCTGCCCCTGGCCGCCGACGCGCCGGCCAAGCGCCTGCTTTTTCAACTGGAGGATTCCGGCGCCCTGGCCGTGATCGGCGAAACCGCTCTTTTGGAAAATCTGGACAGCGATCTGCCGCGCTTCGACGTCAACGACCCGGACCTGTTCGCGGATGCGACCGACGCCGTCTTGCCGGCCCAAAGTCCGGACAGCCTAGCCTATGTCATCTACACCTCGGGCACCACGGGTCTACCCAAGGGCGTGGCCGTCGAACATCGCGCCCTGACCAACCAGACCTTGTGGACGGCGCGCCAGTACGGCCTGGGACCGGATTCCCGGCTGACCCTCTTCGCCGCCCACGCCTTCGACGTGGCCATCTGGGAACTCTTTCCGGGTCTGGTGTCCGGCGCGGTCCTGCATGTGCTCGGCGACGAGCTGCGCCGGGATCTGCCCGCCCTGGCCCGCTCCCTGCGCGACAACGCCATCACCGACACCTGGATGCCGCCGCACGTGGCCGCGCTCTTTCTCAAGGAACACTCCGGCCAGGGCCTGCGCAGCCTGACCGCCGGCGGCGACGTCTTCAAGCCCCAGGGAGACTATCCCTTTCTGCTCTACAACAACTACGGGCCGACCGAGTGCGCCATCACCTCGACCAGCTGCCGCGACTTCGCCCACGCCAGCCCCCTGTCCATCGGCCTGCCCGTGGACAACACGGACATGTACATTCTGGACCGTGGCGGCCGCCTGCAACCCATGGGCGTGGCCGGCGAGCTGTGCATCACCGGCGTGCAGGTGGCGCGCGGCTATCTGAACCGGCCGGAGCTGACCGCGGCGTCCTTTGTTCCCAACCCCTTCGCGACCGGACCGGACACGGCGCGCATGTACAAAACCGGGGATCTCTGCCGCTGGCTGCCCGACGGGAGCATCGAATTTCTGGGCCGCATCGACCAGCAGGTCAAGATTCGCGGCCACCGCATCGAACTGGGCGAGATCGAAAAGACCGCCCAGGCCCATCCGCTGGTGGCGCAGTGCGTGGTCAGGGCCGATGGCGGGCAGCTGTGCGCCTATATCGTGACGCGTGACGGCGCGGATCTGGACGTCCCGTCCGTGCGGGATTTCCTGGCCGAGGGGCTGCCGCCGTACATGGTGCCGGAGCATGTTCTTTTTCTGGATTCCCTGCCCCTGACCGCCAGCGGCAAAATCGACAAGAAGGCCCTGCCCGCGCCCAAACCCGCGCTGGCGGACTTCGTGCCGCCCACGACCCCGGCGGAGGAAATTCTCTGCACGATCCTGGCCGAGGTTCTGGAACGGGACCGGATCGGCCTGACGGACGATTTCTTCCAACTCGGCGGCGATTCCATCAAGGCGCTCATGGTCGCCTCGCGGCTGTGGGCCAAGGGATTCAGGCTGGACCTCAAACACCTGTTCGCCCGCGCCGGACTGGCGGCGGTGGCGCGATCCCTGGTTGCCGCCGAGGCTGCCGGCGCGGCGTCCCCGGCAGCCGAGCAGTGGCGCGATCCGGCCGTGTCGCCGACGGAGCGGGAGCGCGTCCAGGCCCGCTTCGCGGACAGGGGCGTGCGGGCCGTGTACCGGGTCACGCCCATGCAGGAAGCCATGCTCGCGGCGCGGGAAGCCGAGCCAGCCGCCTATGTGATCGACAATTGGGCCGACCTGGACGGCCGCCTCGACCCCGACGCCCTGCGGGAGCGCTGGCGTCTGCTCGTGGCCCGGCACGACGCCCTGCGCACGGTCTTTGACCTGGACGGGGAACGTCCCTGGCAGGTGGTTTTGGAGCGCGGCGCGACCGATTTTCGTTTCGAGAACCTGCGCGGCCTCGACGCACCGGCCCAGGACGAACGCATGCGCCAGATCCAGGCCGGCCTGGTCCCGCCGCGCCTGGACCACGGCCCCCTGGTCCGGATTGTCCTCTTCGGCCTCGGGGACGGACGTTTCCGCATGCTCCTGTCCTGGCATCATCTCGTTTTGGACGGGTGGAGCCTGGGCCGGGTGCTGGGCGAACTCTTCGCGCCCGAGGCCCCGACCGACCCGGCCGTGTCTTTCAACGGATACATGCGGTTTTTATCCGGCCGCGACCTGGAAACGGATCTCGCCTGGTGGCGCGAAGCCCTGCGTGGCGCGGGCGCGCCGGCCCTGCTTCCACGCGCCCAAAACGGGCGCGGCGCATCCCGGCCGCGCCGCCTGACCTTTGCCCTGCCCCGACAAGTGGATCGGAAGCTGCGCGAACTCGCCGCCGACCAGGGGTTGACCCTGAGTACGCTGCTCCAGGCGGCCTGGGCCGTGATTTTGGCCCGCCACGCCAATCAGGACGAGGTTGTCTTCGGGTCCGTCGTTTCCGGCCGCCCGGCCGCCGTGCCCGGCGTGGAACGACTGGTGGGCCTGTGCGTGGCGACCATGCCCGTGCGGGTCGCGTGCCCGGCCACGGAATCTTTTGTCGGGCTGGCCAGAACCATCCAGACCTGGAATCTCGACGCCGAGCCACATGCCGTCTGCTCCCAGGCCGAAATGAGGAATCTGGCCGGCGCGGGCCTGGACCAGCTGTTCGTGTTCGAGAACCAGCCTCCGGCCGCCAACGCTCCGGATCTGACGATCACGCCCAGGCAAAGTTCCGGCCTGACCGGAACGGAGCTGGCCATGGAATGGTCCGATCCCGGCCGGCTGACCTGCGTCATCCACTACAACGCCACTCTTTTCGACGACTGGCGCATGGAGGCCGTGCGCGATCACTGGCTGGTCCTGCTCGAGGCGCTGGCCCAGTCCCCGGAGGCGGCCCTGGGCAAGGTGTCCATGCTCACCCCGGCCGAGGAACGGCGCATCCTCGTCCACTGCAACCGCACCGAGCGCGACTTCGGCCCCCCGGCCACGGCGGTCG
>RZYB01000224.1 GCA_009930495.1 Deltaproteobacteria bacterium | reverse complement strand
CGCTGCATGGACGCGGCGATGCTCTGCAAAAAATCGCGCATCACGGGCAAAAGGCGGGCGTTCAGGACGGCCGTGGTGGCCCTTTCCTCCATGCCGGGCCGGGTGCTGGCCTGATGGGAGCAGAACACGGGCTTGGGGTCCATGAGTTCGATGGCCTTGGCCGCGACCAGTTCGTGGGTGGGATCGTCAACGGCCAGCATGGAGCAGACCGCGTAGGCATCCACGCCGTGGCGCATGTCCGCGATGCCCTGGAGCAGAAAATCCATGCCCAGGGGTTCGGACTCCACGCCCTTGGCCTTATGACCGCCGGGCACGTAGCGCAGGTCCGCGGCCGGAATGTGCATGCGTTTGTCGAAGCCGATGATGAACAGACCCACTTCGGCGCCCTTGTCCTCGACCAGGGCGTTGGTGGCCAGGGTGGTGGACACGGTGACCAGGGCGATTTGGTCCGGGCCGATGGTCGACGCCTCCAGCACGGCTTCCAGACCGTGGCCAATGGCCAGGGCCGGATCGTGGGCCGTGGTCGGGGTTTTGGCCGAGGCCAGGACCGCGCCGGCGCGTGGATCGACGATGACCGTGTCTGTATAGGTGCCGCCGGTGTCGATGCCGATGACAAAGGATGATGCCGTCATGAGCGATGTCCGTGAAATGGTGCCTGAATTGGCCTGTCCCATAAGGATTTCCCGGTGGTCCGTAAACCCCGCTTCGGGCGCACGGTCCTTGGGCGGGCTTGCATCCGGCTTGCCAATTTCCGGGCATCCGGGTAGGGCCAGCAAAAAACATGAAGGAGAGCACCATGGCCAAAGCACGCGCCCGTCATATCCTGGTGGCCACCGAAGAGGTCTGCCAGGCTCTGAAAAAGAAAATCATCGAGGAAGGCGGCGACTTCGCCGATCTCGCCCGCAATTATTCCCAGTGTCCGTCCGGCAAGCGTGGCGGCGATCTGGGCACTTTCGGCCCCGGCCAGATGGTGCCGGAGTTCGACCATGTCTGTTTCAATGAAGCCGTCGGCGTTGTCCACGGCCCGGTCAAGACCCAGTTCGGCTATCATCTGGTGGAAGTGACCGAGCGTTCCTGATCCGGCTCGCTGTCACGTCAGTGTGGGAAAACCGGGCCGCGACGTGGTCCGGTTTTTTATTGCCGGGGATGAAATTGGCCACGGTATCCGCCGCGTCCGTCAACTTTCGAGGCTATTCATGGAAGACCATATTCGTTTCGATGCCGAAAATTACGCGCTGCTTCTCTTGGACCAGCGCAAGCTGCCTCTGGTCGAGGAAACCTTTGCCTGCCGCACCGTGGAGGATGTCATCTTCGCCCTGCAGACCATGGTCGTGCGCGGAGCGCCGGCCATCGGCGTGACCGCGGCCTATGGTTGCTGCATCGCCCTCAAGCAGGCCCTGGCCGCCGGCCCATATTGGATGAACGAGCTGGAGCGTTTGCTGGGCCTGCTGGCCCAGGCCCGTCCTACGGCCGTCAACCTGGCCTGGGCCGTTGGCGTCATGAACGAGGTCTGGGGCGCGAACGACGGCCCCAGGGAATTGGCCGAGGCGTGGCTGGCACTGGCCCGAAAGATCCATGCCGACGACATTGCCATGAACAAGGCCATGGGCCGCTTCGGCGGGGAACTGCTGGCCGATGGCGACACGGTCATGACCCACTGCAACGCGGGCGCCCTGGCCACGGCCGGCTACGGCACTGCCCTTGGCGTGATCCGGGGAGCGGTGGACGCGGGCAAGAAAATTTCGGTCATCGCCAACGAGACCCGGCCCTTTCTGCAGGGCGCGCGCCTGACCGCCTACGAGCTGCACAAGGATGGGATTCCGGTCACAGTGGCCTGTGACAACGCCTGTTCGCTGCTCATGAAGCGGGGCATGGTCGGCAAGGTCGTGGTCGGCGCGGACCGCATCGTGGCCAACGGCGACGTGGCCAACAAGATCGGCACCTCCGGCGTGGCCATCCTGGCCAGGCATTATGGCATCCCGTTCTACGTGGCCGCGCCCAGCTCCACCTTTGATCTGGCCACGCCCGACGGCAGCCTCATTCCCATCGAGGATCGCACGCCCTTGGAAGTGACCCATGTCGGCCCAACCCAAATTACCCCGGACAACGTGCCGGTTTTCAACTATGCCTTCGACGTGACGGACAATGCGCTCATCACCGGCATCGTCACCGAGCGGGGCGTCATCTACCCTCCGTATACGGACAACATCGCGCGCATCATCGGGACACGCTCCCAGGAATGACCATGAATGAACTGCTTCCCCTGGTGGCCCTCATCGGCCGCCCCAATGTCGGAAAATCCACCCTGTTCAACCGACTGATCAAGAAACGGGTTTCCATCACCCATGACATGCCCGGCGTGACCCGCGACAGCATCGTGGCCGAAGTGCGTGGCGAGGAACGTCCCTATACCCTGGTTGATACGGGCGGCATCATCCCGAATTCCAGTGACGCCATGGAAATGGACATCTACGAACAGGCCCGCGAAGCCATGGACAACGCGGATTTGATTTTGTTCGTGGTCGACGGCCGCGACGGTCTGCATCCCCAGGACGAGCAGGTGGCCCAGTATCTGCGCCAGTCCGGTCGTCAGGTGCGGGTGGTGGTCAACAAGGTTGACGGGCCCGAGCAGGAGGAAGTGCTGTCCGCCGAATTTTTCGCCCTGGCCTTTCCCATGAGTTGCGTGTCCGCGGCCCACGGCTTTGGCATGGGCGAGTTGCGCGATTTCATCGAGGATTCGTTGCCCAAGGAGGGCACGGGTGAATTCGGGGCGGTGGATGGCGGCCTCAAGATCGCGCTCCTGGGCCGGCCCAATGCCGGCAAATCGTCCATGATCAACGCCCTGTTGGGCAAGAAGCGTCTTATCGTCAGCGACGAGGCCGGCACCACGCGGGATTGCGTGGACGTGGTCGTGGAGCGCGGCGGCAAGACCTATACCTTTGTCGATACGGCCGGAGTACGCCGTAAATCCAGGGTGATTGATTCCCTGGAATATTTCAGCGTGGTCCGGTCTTTCCAGGCCGCCAAGCGGGCCGATGTGGTCGTGCTGGTCCTGGACGTGGCCACGGGCGTGGTCGGCCAGGACAAGCGCCTGGTTTCGTTTCTGGACGAGGAAAAAATCCCCTTTGTCATCGTGTTCAACAAAATCGATCTGCTGACCAAGGACCAGCTCGCGCAGGCCAAGAAGTCCATGGCCGACGAGTTCGGATTTTGCGCCCATGTGCCGGTGCTCTACACTTCGGCCGTCTCCATGGCCGGGCTGGGCGGGCTTTTGCCCCTGATCGAGAAGCTGTGGGCGCAGTGCGGGCAGCGCGTGACCACCGGCGAACTGAACCGGCTGGTCAAGTTGGTCATGGAACGGCATCAGCCCCCGGTCATGGGTGGCCGTCGTGGCAAGATCTATTACATGACCCAGGCCGCCTCCAAGCCGCCAACCTTTGTGTTCTTTGTCAATGGCGACAAGCTTTTCCACGGCAGCTATGTCCGCTATCTGGAGAACCAGCTGCGCAAGGTCTTTCGTTTGGACAAGACGCCCATCCGCATGGTCTTCCG
>RZYB01000223.1 GCA_009930495.1 Deltaproteobacteria bacterium | reverse complement strand
CTTTCCCGATGTGCCGCACGGCGAGACTCGCCCGGATGGTCGAATCCAGAACCTGAACACCGCCATAGGGTACCCGGGGTCGTGAGGCCGTGTCGTTAGGGGCAGTGGGTCAGGCCGGGCCGATGTCTTTCCACACGCCGACCGTGGGCGGTCCCCACGTCCCGGCGTAGGCGACGCCGTGGGCGACGAGGCACTCGTACAGGCGTCCGTTGCGTGTGCAGCGGTCGCCTGGCTTGTACTCGGTGGTTGCGGACCATGGGGCGGCGGTCGGGCTGGGCATGGGCGTGATGCGCTCCCACCAGATCGAGGCCATATCCTTGTCGGGCACGGTCGCGGTGTTGAGCCACGTCCCCGACTTGTTGCGATACTCGATGCCGTCGAGGGTGACGCGCACGCCGGGACCTACCCTGTCGGTGCGGGCGGAGATCGTGGCCCAATCCTCGGCGGGCTGGTCGGTCACGGCGGACTCGTACTCGGCGGACACCTGCTCCACGATGCGTTGCCCGTCTGTGAGGACCAGCCTGCGGGCCTGCTCGGTCACGATCTCCTGCCGGAGCGTTTCGAGCGCGGCGTCATCCAGTGTGGCGATGTCGCTCATTCCTGCTCCTGTCCTGCCGCGTGAATGGCGGCGAGTTGGTCGAGCGCCCGCCATGCCATCGCGGCTTGGATACGAGCGTCAGGGTGGCCGACTTCAACCACCTGTCGGGAGACTAGTTCGTGTAGCCATGCTGCTACGTCGGGGGTCAGAGTTTGGTCCATGTCGATACTCCTGTATCGGTGATGGTGGCCCGCCAGCGTGAGCCGTCGGGAGACTTGAGGATGATCCCCTTGGTGGCATCCTGCACTTCCACGTCACGCGCACCTACCGCGACCTGCGACTCTGCGGTCGTGGCGGTACCGTAACCGAGCGCCACAGAGCCGACGTGCCCGGCAGTTGCACTAGAGCCGAGCGCAGTGGCTCGTGTGGTGCCGATTGCCCGGTAGCCGAGCGTGGTGAGGTGGTCGGCCTGCACGACGGAGGACTGGCCAGTCTCATGACCCACTGAGGTTTGGTACGAGGCAGTTGTGGTGGCATTGGCGGCCACACCAGCGGGCGAGTACTGCGCGGCGTGCCCCATGGCGTTGTTGGAGTTGCCCGTCGTCAGGGAGCGCTGCGCGTCGTACCCCATGGCGTTGTTGTAGTTGCCCGTCGTCAGGGAGCGCTGCGCGTAGTGCCCCATGGCGTTGTTGTAGTTGCCCGTCGTCAGGGAGTACTGCGCGGCGTACCCCATGGCGTTGTTGTAGTTGCCCGTCGTCAGGGAGTACTGCGCGGCGTGCCCCATGGCGTTGTTGTAGTTGCCCGTCGTCAGGGAGCGCTGCGCGTCGTACCCCATGGCGTTGTTGTAGTTGCCCGTCGTCAGGGAGCGCTGCGCGTCGTACCCCATGGCGTTGTTGGAGGAGTAGCGCCGCAGCTCGGAACCGCCCGACGCTCCGGATATGACCGGGGATGCGAACGCGGTCACCTCGCGCACAACAACGCCGGTCACCGTCGCCGCCCATGTCGTGACCCCGCCCACGGTGAGTGTCAGCGTCCCGGTGGATGGGGCGATCAGTGTCACCGATGCATTGCCCCACGCTGGTGGAGCGATCACCGCCGCGCCCAGCGAGACGGTCATTTCCCCGCCGGTCGAGCCCGTGCGGGACACATCCACCTGGTATGTCTTGCCGGAGACGACGGCCAGCGGGAACGCCATCGACCCGCCCGCTGGGATCACCACACTGGGCGCGACGTAGGACGCCCCACCAGCCAGTGTCCACAGGTCGAGAGCCGGGGCGAGTTGCGCGGAGAAGATCGGTGCGGGAGTCGCGGCCGTCAGCACAGGACCGACAAGGGGGGCCTTGGTGTCTGCGACGGCCTTGACGCCTGCCGGGGTGGTGGCGAGGTTCGTGGCCGTGCCCACGACCGTCTCCGTAGACGTGGCGAACTCGGCGATGCCCTTGACGGTCTCGGAAGCGTCGGGCGGCACATAGTTGCCCTCCTTCGCCGTGCCTGCCGTGGTGCCGATGGTGAGGTTGGACGTGCCCGCCCCGATGGCTGTCCGTGCGTCGGCCTGCGTGGCACCCTGCGCGATGACGGCGGGGTGGGAGTGAAGGGCGGCCTTCTCGGCGTTGGTGATGTAGTTGTCGTCCGCGCCCATTGCCGGAGCTGCGCCCACGTCGGAGGCGTTCAGCGTGATGTTTCCGGTGAGCGACTTGGAATTGACCGTGCGGGACGTGGGGACGTATGCGGCTAACGTGGACATATCGGACATTGACTTAGCATCAAGAGCTGCTTTAACTCCAGCAGGAGTAGTAGCTCTTACAGTGTCTTCTCCCGTAACTGTTTCTTCAGAAGTTGCTAACTCTACAGCACCTTTAATGGTAGTCGATGCATCTGGAACTGCTGTGGCCTGCCAAACAAGACCCGCTTCGCTATCCCAGCCAAGAAATTGACCTTGTACAGCACCAAGAGGAACCTCAAGCATTGTAATTGTAGTTCCTGCTGGAAGATCTTCGAGTATTACCGCCGACAAGATAAGAGGCGACTCATCTGTATACGCAGATGTAACAACGATTGAGTGTGGGGCAATTGTCATCCCCTGAAGACTATAGGAAACAAGGTATGTGTCTTCCCTTAACCAAACGCCACCACTAAGCTCTTCATCCTGCAAAACGCCATAAGAGTCGACAGGAAAGGTTTTTGCCGGGTGTCCAACAACAGCGGCATAATTGACTGTTGTCGTGAGACGGCTTGCAGGAGTAAAGGTGACAGTACCACTAGAAGCACGAGCCTCTGGATAAACGTCGGGGTCGTTGATAGTATCAGGTGAAACCAGAATGAAGCGGCCCTCTACGCGCCCTACGCCTTGCAGCTCTACTGGTAATGGAAAAGTTACTGTCACGGTACTTCCTTTCAAATGTTAAATAAGACTAGCTTCATCTAAAAGAGCCGAAAGCTCAATTGTTCTAAAACCATTCACAACTGTAAAAGTTTCTAAAACCTCAGGTATAAGAGAGGCTTGTGCTTTGACGTTTTTAGACGAGCTTATCTCAACCAAATATCCCCAACAATCCGGAGTAGTCCCAATTGGATCTACTAGATCGTAAGAAAAAGGAAGATTTTCAACTGTCAAGTAGATCTTAGAGAGATTGTGTGTTATGTTTATCTGATCTCGAACCACGCCATTCTTTAATGTTGGTTCGATTTTTACATACAAAGGAGTAGTTTCTGTGCCAATAGGCAAGCCCGTTGAGACGCTAGCACCAAGACTTGGCCATGACGCCATAGTTAAGCGAAGAACAGTCATAGTTTTTCCTACTTGATAGAAGTTGTCTTGATGTTGTAAGGATTTGCTTGTGAGTTCTGGTGACTTCCCCCGGGGAATTCGACTGCCCGAAAGGAGAAAAACAGGACTTCAACCCGAGGGAAGCCACCGGAGCTCACAAACATAAAACGAAAAATCCCCCCGGAGAAAAAATATAGAGGCGGGCGATGCGAGAGGGGGGCCATATTTGCAGACCCCCCTCCCCTATGCATCATCAGTCATAATGTCATCAGAGACATCAGTTTCA
>RZYB01000222.1 GCA_009930495.1 Deltaproteobacteria bacterium | reverse complement strand
GCCTTGTCGGTTTCGACCAGGTAGCCACCTTCGGAGTCGATGCCGGTGGTTCCGCCCGAGGCGGCGTTGACCACTTTCAGATGGCGCTCGGCAGCTGCGGACTTCGCACGCATGTCGGTGCCGGTGGTCATGGCCACGACGTCAAGCATCTGCTCGCCAAGGTTCTTGTAGACTGGCGGCTGGTTGACGATCTGGATGTCGGAGGCCTGCGCGGCGACGGTCAGCGCGTCCTTGGGGTCGGTCAGCCCGTCAAGTTCCATCGCGGCCTGGATACGTGCCTCAATGGCCTTGACTTCGCCAACCAGCGCGGCAAACGCGACCTGGTCCTCAGCCGTAAATTCTTCCTTTGCCTGGAGTTTGCGGGCTTCCTCGGCCTTCGCGGCCTTCAACTCCCGCAGCTTCTGAATATCCATGTGATTACCTCATGGGGGTTAGAGTTACGCGGGGTTCCCGCTACATCCCAATTTCAGCCAACAGCAGGGCGCGTTCGCGTCTCGCCTTGTCAGCATCGCCATTTGCCACGTTGACGCCAGGGGCAACGGTAGCCATGGCGTTTTCTGCGTCGTCGGCCTCTTCCGGCTCGGCGGCGGTGAAAATTCTATCCACAAAGCCATATTCAAGCGCCTCGGCGGCAGTAAGCCACGTTTCGGCAATCATCATGTTTTGAATATTATCTTTGCGCTGACCGGTCTTTTGAACATATCGAGAGACGATGGTTTCATCCACCTTGTCGAGCAGTTGCGCCTCTTTTAAAAAATCCCTTGAATTCCCGATGGCGCATGACCACGAATTATGGATCATGAACATGGAACCCTCCGACATTTCAATTTCGTCAGAGGCCAGTGCAATGGTCGTAGCAGCACTGGCGCACAGCCCGTCAATATGTGCGGTCACAAAGGATGGATGCTCACGAATCGCGTTGTAAATCGCTTCTGCGTCAAACACGGACCCGCCAGGGCTATTGATCCTCAAGTGGATGTTCTTGGCCTTGATGGCGTTAAACGCGGGGACCCACGATGCGGGGTCGATCCCAAACCAACTACCTATGGCGTCATAAACATAGACGGTAGCCTCTTCTTTGGAGTCGCTGATAGCAGGAGGCGGAGACTGAAGAATGGACGAGCCGTTCGCCAGCCTTTTTTTTGCGTCCTCTTCGGCCTGCATAATGACCGTTCTTGCCGTCATCTTATTCGGCATTGTCTGCCTCCTTTTTCTCAGGTGCACTTGCTGGCACCGGGACGAAAAGCGTGTCACCGCCATCAAGCGGTGGTAAATTTTCGAGTGCGCGGACTTCGTTCACGGTCATGAATCCGGGGCTCTGCGTGCCGCCCACTGCGGCCTTGTAAAACTCGGAGCGGCCCTTGCTATCTGCGCGGAGCAGGGCGTCCAGGTTGAACTTGCAGTAGAATTTCTGCTTCTTCAAAAGCTTGCGGTTCACTTCCTGCTCGATGCCCTTGAGGATGTCGCGCAAGGTGAACTTCACAAAGCCCAAGGTCTGTTCTTCAATGCCAGTGCCCCAAGACGTGCTTTTCGAAGTGTGCCCGACCATGTGAGGCGGCACGCCGTAGAAGCGGCAAATGTCTTCGACCTGGAAGGATCTTGATTCAAGAAGCTGCGAGTCTTCGGCGTTGAAGTCGATGCGCTTGATGGTCGCGCCGCCGGTTGAGATGAGCGGAAGCCTCTGCTTCTCCATCCCGCTCCGGGTGCGCTGGTAAATGTCGAGGATGCGCTTCATCTGGTCGTCGTTGACGTTGCCGGGGAACTCCATGGCGATGTCGGCGGCGTTGCCCTGGCTGAAGAATCGCTCGTTGAACTCCTGGGCGGCAGCGGCCAGGCCTACGGCTTCGCGTGCGCACTCAAGCGGGCTCCGACCATGTTTCCCGTCCCATCCGATGAAGGGGTAGTGGAGCATGTCGGCCTGGTCGAAACGCCGTGTCTCGCCCGTGTCGGTGGCCACGGTGTAAATGAGCCGCGTCTTGTCCAGGGAGAGATCAGGGGAAACAGAGGATGGCTTCACAAGCGCGATGCCTACCGGAGCCCGGAGCCCTTCCGTGCGTCCGATCAGCCCGTACCCGTTCCCGCGCATCAGCGCCCACCAGATAAAATTTTTCCAAAACGTGTTGGCGCTCATCAGCGGGTTGGGCTCGTCGTGAAGGAGCCAATACGCGGGATGATCTTCTGCCAGCTCGGACTTGCCGCCCTTATAACGGTAGACCTCACACGGGAGGCTTGCGATGGTCCCGGCGATGAGCGACACGCAGCGGTAAACGACGCTGATCCGCATGGCGGTTTGCTCGTTCACGACCATTCCGGATGTGGTGGGCACGCCGTAGCCGCCAAACAGCAATTCGATGGCCTTTTCCTCGGCAATCACGTCTTTATAGACGTTCGCGGGCTGTTTTGACCCGGAAAACCAACGAAAAGGATTAAAATTCATTCTTTCCCGCCTATGAATTGTGTGACGTCAACAAGCCCTGCAAACCCTTCGTCTTCCACCTGGGCCTTCGCCCTCGCCATTGCCATGACAGCCGCCACTATTGGGTCAATCTTTGACTGTACATTTTGCTTGGCCGGGTAGTAGAGTTTATTCCGTGATTCCTTGAGAATCACGTTACCCGCCGCCCACTGAAGTACAGGGTCACCGTTATGCAACAGCTTCCCCGCACAAATTTCACCCTCGAACTCTTTCATGGGTTCGGACAGGGTTGCGGCGGACTGCGTCATTTCAACGACGGGGAAAGAAACCTGCTCGCGGATTGACTGCATGAGGTATTCAGCTTCGCGTGGGTCATAGGCCAACTCTTGAACCTGCAAAGTCTCGCAAATTTTGAGCAGGTCTTCCTCAAGGTAGGCGTAATCGGTGCGTGCTCCAGGTGTGCCAGTAAGCCAGCCTTCCATTTGCCAGCGCTGATAGTGCTCGTTGCCTTTCTGGTCGATGGTGTCCTGGGGCAGGTAGTATTGCCCGAACAGATACCAGCAATCTTCGTGGCGAATCAGGAACATCATTGCGGTAAGGTCGATCTTGGAAGCCAAGTCGATGCCGACCCAGGCCGGACAGCCTTCAAACCGATCCAGTTCCAGCCCTTCGTCGGCGTTGGCGTTCCATTTCGCCATGTTGATCCAGCCGACGCCAGCGTTCACCCAGCAGTTGAGGTGTTTGGTCTTGACCGTGTTTTGTAGGCTGGTGCGCTGAATGGCTTCGGCCAGCTTGCCGCGAAGGTATTCCTCGGAGACTGAGACGCCGAAATTGGGATTCGCCTTTTTCCAGACATCAAAGTCCGTCCAGTCGTCATCCTCATCTATGCCATACGCCAGGGCGAAGAACTGTTCGTTCTCGAAGACACCCTCAACAACCTTGGCAGCATAATCGTCCAACTCTTTGCACGGGCTCGATGTGTCAAAGCCCGATGTCGTGATGATAAACTGCAACGGCTCTTGGCGGGCGCCCATGCCCGTGTCCATCGAATCAACCTGTTCACTGGTCTTGTGCTCGTGAAACTCGTCATGAATTGCGCAATGCGGGGACTGGCCTTCACCAGGCTTCCCGATCAGCTTTTTGAAGAAAGAAAGGCCATCTTCGCGGAAGATGGAACTGGCCGCGATGGTGAGCCCGAAAGTTTGCTTGAAGCCCTTGCCCCGTTCGGCCATGGCCTTGGCTGG
>RZYB01000221.1 GCA_009930495.1 Deltaproteobacteria bacterium | reverse complement strand
GGCATCGCGGCCCTGGCCGGTCTCATCCGCGACGGCCGGGCCGAGAACGCGGCCGCGTTCCTGGAAACGCCCCACGCGGACGTGACCATCAGTCCTTGCATCGGGGCGCACCAACTGCGGGAAGAACTCGCGCCCCTGGTCCGCGCCGCTTTTGGCGGATTGGGACACGCCTCGGACCCGGCCCAGGCCTTTGTCCGCTTCGAGGCCCTGCGCATCCTGTCCCCGGTGCGCCAGGGGCCGCGCGGGGCCGAGACCCTGAACCGGCTGGCCCGCGAAATTCTCGGCTTTGGCCGCGACGACCACGCCTGGTATCCGGGCCGGCCGGTCATGATCCGCGAAAACGACTACAATCTGGGCCTCTTCAACGGCGACGTCGGCATCGCCCTGCCCGTGGACGGGGTGTTGCGCGTCTTTTTCCCCGGCCCGGACGGTTTCACATCCCTGTCCCCGGCCCGCCTGCCCCGCTTCGAGACCTGCTATTCGATGACCGTGCACAAGAGCCAGGGCTCGGAATTCGATCACGCCGTCCTGGTCCTGCCCGAGGAACCCTGTCCGGTCCTGGGCCGCGAACTCCTCTACACCGCCCTGACCAGGGCCAAACGCCGCTTCACCTTGATCGGCCGCCCGGATCAGGTCGCCACGGCCGTCAATGCCCCGGCGCGCCGGGATTCCGGGTTGGGGGAGATGCTACGGACGGCGTCGGCATAGCTCCCGACGCCGCCCGGCAACACGTCATTCCATTACCATTGCAAAGCACCTGGGAACGCGGCCGTCTTGGCCGCTTTCATGCACGCGAAACGCCCGCGCTCCCAGGGGTGACTCGTGTTTTGCTTGAGAAATGAAATCAATCCTGACAGACCCGGCCCCGGTCGGCGCCCTTGCCGCCCAGGGAATTATGCGTGTCCATGGCGCAAAGCCGGCCGCACATGGTGCAGGTCTTGCCCTCGCGGGGCCGGTTTTCCTCCCAGCGCCGCCGGGGCAGGACCGGGTCCAGGGCGGCGGCGAAGACGCCCTCCCAATCCAGATCCTTGCGAGCCACGGACATGGCCCGGTCGCGGTCCGCCGCACCGGGGACACCCTTGGCGATGTCTCCGGAATGGGCCGCGATGAGCGTGCTGATCACGCCCAGGCGCACGTCGTCCATGTCCGGCAGGCAGAGATGTTCGGCCGGGGTGACATAGCACAAAAAGTCCGCGCCGGCCGAGGCCGCGGCCGCCCCGCCGATGGCGGCCGTGATGTGGTCGTAGCCTGGCGCGATGTCCGTGGTCAGGGGGCCGAGCACGTAAAACGGCGCGCCGTCGCAAATCCGCTTCTGGAGCATGACGTTGCCAGCGATCTGGTCAAAGGGCATGTGCCCCGGCCCCTCGATCATGACCTGCACGCCCCGGTTCCTGGCCCGCCGGGCCAGTTCGCCGATGACCAGAAGCTCCTGGATCTGGGCCGCGTCCGTGGCGTCGCCGACCGCGCCGGGCCGCAGACCGTCGCCCAGGCTCAGGGTGACATCGAAACGGAAGGCGATGTCCAGCAGACGGTCGAAATGCTCCAGAAGCGGATTTTCCCGGTCGTTGCGCTCCATCCACGCGGCCAGAAGCGCCCCGCCCCGGCTGACGATCCCGGCCACGCGGTCCTGACCCAGGGTACGGGCCACGCCCTGCCGGGTCACGCCGCAATGCACGGTGATGTAGTCGATGCCCTCGGCGCACTGCTCCTCGATGGACGTCAGCAGCATATCGGCGGTCATGGCCTCGATTTCCCGCCCCGCGTCCACCAGATCCGCGACCACGGCATAAATCGGCACGGCCCCGACCATGACCGTGGAATGATCCAGAATGGCCCGGCGCGTGGCCGTCAGATCCCGGCCCGTGGACAGATCCATGACGCTGTGCGCGCCGGCCCGGACCGCAACGTCGAGCTTGGCCAGCTCCACCGCGAGCGTTCCCTGCACGCCGGACGTGCCGATATTGGCGTTGACCTTGGTTTTCAGGCCCGCGCCAATGCCCTCGGCCGCGAAATCCCGGCCCACGTTCTTGGGGATGACAATGTGGCCACGGGCCACGCCCTGGCGGATGAATGCCGCATCCCTGCCTTCCTTAACCGCCACCTCGGCCATTTCCGGGGTGATGACGCCCTCGCGGGCGAGACTGAGCTGTGTCATGCTGTTCTCCGTGAAAAGTGCATAAAAAAAGCCGCCTTCCCCAACAGGAAGGCGGCGCGACAAACCACAAGCATTCGTAAGCCGTTTCCCTCCGCTGGAATGATCCAGATCAGGTTCCAAGGGTATGATCTCAGGCCACAAGGGCCACCCCTAACGTTTGTTCGTGCCTAGATCGTTTCGCGGACTCTGTAAACAGGACCTGAAACTCCGACACGCTTCACGACGCATGATCGATTTTTTTCCATTTCTTGCCAAGGCGGTCCGAAGCCGGCTAAATTCGGGCCACTCTAACCACACCTGGAGAACAACATGGCATCACTGGCAAAATTCTGGAACAGTCTGGTCCGCTGGCAAAAAAACACGCTCATCGCCAGTTGCGTGCTGGCCGTATACGCCCTGGTCGGCTTCATGCTCCTGCCGCGAGTTCTTCATCATATTCTGGTCACGAATGTTGCCGAGGCACTGCATCGCCCGGTCAGTGTGGAAGAAATCCGCTGCAATCCCCTGGCATTAACCCTTGATGTCCGCAATCTGCGCGTGGCCGAACAGAATGGAACCGATGAATTTGTCGGCCTGGACGGATTGCACGCCGATATCGAGCTGGCGTCCGCGTGGCGGCTGGCCATTGTTCTCAAGGATATCCGTCTGGACGGACCGCGCCTGCACATTCGCCTGGATGAAGACGGCCAGCCCAACTTCGCGGACCTGACCGCGACCACCCCGGAAGACCCAGACAAAGACACTGCGGACACCGTGCTCATCCCGGTCATCATCGAACCGTTCAGCATCGGCAACGGCACCGTGGTGCTGGAAGACGGCACCAGAAAGGCGACCCACGTCATCGACCGGATCGATCTCCGCGTGCCCCGCTTTTCCTCCCGCAAGACGGACTGGGAGACCTTCATGACCCCCAGTCTGTCCTTCCGGGTCAATGGCGCCCCCCTCACCCTGCAGGGGCGGACCATCCCCTTCCACGACTCCCTGAAAACCCAATTCGATCTCAGCGTGGTCGAGCTGGGCCTGCCCCAATACTGGCCCTATGTTCCCGCGTCCAAGGATCTAAAACTGGCCAAGGGCACCCTGACCTTGAACAACACCCTGGTTTTCGAACAACATGAAGGCGCCCTGCCGACTTTTTCCCTACAGGGCAGCATCACCGGGCAGGACCTTGAACTCACGGATCAGGGAGACACTGTCTTTTCCGCGCCGCGCACGGAAGTGGTTCTGGACGATATTTCAATCACGAACCTCCGCCTGGGCCTCAAAAGCGTGACCATGGACAGCCCGTTTCTCAAAATCGTACGCCACAAGGATGGCACGCTGAATTGGGCCGGATATTTCGCGACGGCTCCGGACGCACACGACACCAACGCCACCGCCGGCAATTCCTCGGCGGAATCGGCCCAGTTTCTCCTTTTCGCCCCGGAGGCAAAAATCACCAACGGTCGCGTCGCCTTCCGCGACGAAACCCTGCCCACGCCCTTCGCGAAGGAAGTGCGCCAAGTCGACATCACGGTCACGGACCTGAGCACGGCGGTCAACGCC
>RZYB01000220.1 GCA_009930495.1 Deltaproteobacteria bacterium | reverse complement strand
GATCATTCCCATCACGGTGGCACCGTTCAAAGTTGTCGTTGTGGAGAGCACCGATCCAGCCGGCGACGACAGTGGAACGGAAGTTTTCGACGTTTCCTCGGCGGGCCGGATGCTGCCCTATGCGACGGGAGGCGATGCGCGCGGCCACGGCCAGATTCACGGTGGCATTTTCTTCAACCACGATGGCACCAACCTATATGTTGGGGTCGCGGGTCTTGAGAAGAACGGCAACAACGCGCTGATGATCTATCTCGACACCGACGGCACCAACGGCGGCGCGGCCTCGCTGGCCGGGATTTCCAACAATCCCAGCGCGTTCGGTCAGGCGAACAACCTTTCCTTTAGTAGCGCCAACTTCACGCCGAACGTCGGGATTCTGGTCGGTGATCGTTACGCGGACGGAAAGAACGACGTTTCAAGCATGGGCTTGGGCCAGGGCGTTTACAGGTTGACGCCGACGACCGTCAGCAATTTTCCCGGTTTCACGTCCAGTTCAGGCGCAATCTCGCAATGGGGCGACCGTGGAACCAATTCAGCCAACGCCGGGGTCGAAATCAAACTGGCCTTGACCAATCTCGGCTTGAGCGCCAGCAATACATTCAAAGCGGCGGCCATCATCTGCGGCGGCACCTGGGGGGTGAACGACCGCTGGTTTTCGGGCGAATGCTACGGCGAGAGCGCCAGCGGAACCTTGACAAACAACAACTTCGAGAGCAGCGCGATTACGCTGATCGGGGCGCAAGTGTTTCTTTCCGGCGTCCGCGCGCCCACGCCGAACGCCGCGCCGCCGGTGAACGACGATGATGTCATGCTGCAAGGCTACTATTGGAAAGTGCCGTTTGTTCCTACGAGCAACACGACAACGATGACCCTGGCGGGCAGCCTTAATGGGTGGAACGCCGGGTTAAACAATATGGCTCTGGTCGGAAACTACACATGGGAATACATTCATAACTTCGCCGCGCCGACGTCCGGGGTTCAAGTCAAGTTCGTGTCCAACGGAAACTGGACAAACCAGAGTTGGGGCGACAACTCGATGACCAACACGGGCCTGCCCATTACGAACGAATTGGCAAATTCGGGCGGGGCCAACATCACAATCCCGGGGACGGTGAGTGGGTTGATCCGCTTCCGCATCAATACGGACTCGCAACGCTACGACGTGGAGTCGGTGACGAACGGCACGGTGACCAAGCTGTTCCAAGGCTATTCCACGAACTTCTGGTATCCCGAGTTGACCCAGCTTGTTCAAACGGGGCGCTTGTCCAAATTCACGATGGTCTGGATGCCGCCGCCGCAGAAGTGCAACAGCGGCAGGAATAGCGTTGGCTACGATCCGTTCGACTATTACGACATCGGGACCTATGCCGAAAAGTTTAGCGTGGAAACGCGATACGGGAGCGAGGCGCACCTCAAATCCTGCGTGGCGGCGATGCAGAACCAGGGCATCCTGCCCATCGTGGACCTGGTGATGAACCACATGAATGGTGGCTACACGGCGGAGGGCGGTACGAATCGCTACAACTACCAGCCGGAGTACCACGAGATATTCGAGAAGCCGGACCCGGCGGGCAACAATACAAACCAATATTTCAACGTGAACTACGGCAACCAACCCTTCAGTTATGATGCGAATTATGGCAACCCCGACGGCGTGAATGCATGGGACGCTTCGGCGACTTCGGCGGATGTGAGCCAGCGGCACCCTTATCAGCGGCACGGCCTAAAAAACTGGGCGACCTGGGCCAGTGGCAAGGCAGGCTATCGCGGCTACCGCTGGGACGTGGCCCAGAACATCGAGCCATGGTTCATCTCCGAACTGATGAGCGCCCCCGCCATGAAGGATCAATTCAGCGTCATGGAGTTTTGGGCGGACAGCGAGCAAGCTACGGTCGAAGAATTCGAGACATGGATCGAACTCACCGACCGCCGCGCGGCCATGTTTGACCAGCGTCTGTACTTCCACTTGGAGGACATGTGTAACTTCAACGGCACATTCAAGATGAGCCTCCTCCGGTCTGCTGGGCTTCAAGCTGTCAACCCCCAATGGGCGGTGACGCTTGCGGGGGATCATGACAAGATCAGACCCTATGGCGAGGGTTCGCCTGCCAAGACTGGCATAACGAAGGACAAGGCCATGGCCTATGCGTTTATCCTTATTTCCGAAGGCGTGCCAATGGTGGCATACAATGACTATTTCGTCGGCCCATACGCGGATCCGAATCCTCCGAATGATGCCATTGATGACGGCTGGACTGGGACGCCGTTGACAAACGAGATAGATCGGTTGATTGATGCCCGGTGGAGGTTCGCTTCCGGTTCATCCACTTATCTTTCCACGGCGAACACAAACGACCTTTTCATCCTTAAACGCACGGGCAACGGAACAAAGCCGGGTTGTATTCTAGTTCTGAATGATCATGCAGCCATGACGCTTTCCAACACCGTGAATACTGGCTGGGCCAACACCAACTTGGTGGATTTCATCAACGCCAACGTGACCGTGCAGACCGACGGAAGCGGAAATGCGGCACTCAGCGCTCCGGCGCGCGGCTATCGCGTGTTCATCAGACAGGGGGACCTGTGAAATTAGGAAAATACGTCACCGTCAGTGTTTTTATTTTGGCGGTATTACGCGGTATTGTTCCCGCGGATGGCGGCGTGGTCGGATATTGGCGATTCGAGGACGGGGGCGGCGGAACTGCGGTGGATGAAACCGGTAGATACAATGGAGACCTGACAGGTTTCTATTATCATGATCCGGGCATCGGAGATACAGAGCATGCACAAGGCTGGAGCACGAATGTATCCGCCGCGACCGTGCCGCAAACCGGAGCTGCAAACACCGGCTCGATTCACATGGGCGGTGGAGGGGCATATGTCGATTTGAGCAACGGCCAGGACATGTTTCTGGGCACGAGCTATACGGTGGAGATGTTCATGAGACCGGACATGCCTATTATCGGCTCGTCGGTGTTCGGACTTAGCGGTTGGTCGGGCATAGGATTATCTTTAACCGAATCGCTAGGCGTTCTGTATTGGAACATGAGCTTCAACTCTGAAATGCCATATACATTGGCAACCGGCGTCGAAATTGACGCTTGGCAGCATGTGGCGTTGGTGAAAATTCCAGGGCAATACAGCATCTATATCAATGGCCTTCTTGAGGCAACGGGCGGAGTCGGCAGCAATGGGGACGGCCCCTATTGGTTTCCCGGCACGGACAACTCTGGCGACCGAGTCATCGGCGGCGACAGCGGGACGTTTCGCGGCTGGCTGGACGAATTCCGGATCAGCGACACGGCGCTGACGCCAGACCAGTTTCTTTGTGCCATTCCGGAACCGTCCACACTGGGGCTGATGCTGCTGGGCGCGGCGGGGCTGGCATGGCGGAGGCGGATGTGAAATGGCGTTAAAACGCATCACCGGCCCGGGGATAATATTGGCCAGATTCGCGCCTTGAAACGCCTTATTCCACCTTGTTTTTCCTGGTTCGGTTTGATCTCCCCCGAAAAATGGGCGGATTTCGAGGGTTGTGTGATCAATTTCAAATCCCGTTATCCACCCCATTTTTAAGGGGTTTTTAAGCACTTTTCAAATCATTGGCCAGATTGTGGCCAGATGGAGAAGTATTTTCGCGCTTCCGAGGGGGTCGCCGCCCGCCGATCATGGGCCGGCAAAGACGGCATGAACAACAGCCCCATTTGAGCTTTGACGGCTTGA
>RZYB01000219.1 GCA_009930495.1 Deltaproteobacteria bacterium | reverse complement strand
GATGACGGGCAAGGGCTGGATGCTGGCGGCACCGGGGCTGCGGCGTATGCGGATGCGGTGGCTGTGTATTTGGGATTCCTTGTTGACCAGCAAAGCAATCAATCCAGCACGATTTGTGGATGGAATAACATCAACCAGCAAATGATCGTAACTTTTTCACGACAAGCAATACCAATGGTGTGGGATTACGCTGAATGCAATGTCTTTTCTAAATCTTCGGGCAGTCTTTTCAACCTCATGGAAAGGCAGGTTAAAGGGATAGAAGCAACCGCAGCCTCCTCAAATGGCTTTGCTCGACAAGCTGATGCTCAAAGCCAAACAATTTCGTCATCGAAAATAGTTTCTACAGATCCGCCTTACTACGACAATATCGGATATGCTGACTTGTCTGATTATTTCTACGTCTGGCTGCGCAGATCCCTGAAGCCGATCTTCCCCGGCCTCTATGCCACGGTAGCCGTGCCCAAGGCCGAAGAATTGGTAGCCACGCCCTACCGCCATGGTGGCAAGGCCGAGGCCGAAGCCTTTTTTCTGGACGGCATGACCAAGGCCATCCGTAATCTGGCCGAACAGGCTCATCCGGCCTTTCCCGTGACCATTTACTACGCCTTTAAGCAGGCAGAAACAGATTCAACTAAAGGAACAACTAACACAGGTTGGGATACTTTCTTAGAGGCCCTTATTCGGGCAGGTTTTGCCCTAACTGGAACGTGGCCTGTCAGAACGGAATCTGCGAATAAACTAAAAGCCAACCTCAACGCTCTAGCCTCATCCATCGTCCTGGTCTGCCGCAAACGCCCAGCCGATGCTCTGACCATTTCCCGCCGCGAATTCATCCGCGAACTGAACGCGGTGCTCCCCGAGGCCCTGGACGAGATGACGCGCGGCACGGGTGCGGATTCTCCGGTGGCTCCGGTGGATTTGTCCCAGGCCATCATCGGCCCCGGCATGGCCATCTTCAGCAAATATGCCGCCGTGCTCGAAGCCGACGGCTCCCCCATGACCGTGCGCACGGCCTTGCAGCTCATCAACCGCTTCTTGGCCGAAGACGATTTCGACCACGACACGCAATTCTGCCTGCACTGGTTCGAGCAATACGGCTGGAATCCGGGCGAGTTCGGCCAGGCCGACACCCTGTCCCGCGCCAAGGGCACCAGCGTGGACGGCATCCGCGAGGCCGGCGTGCTCGAAAGCGGCGGCGGCAAGGTGCGCCTGTACCGCTGGGCCGAGTATCCGGCGGACTGGAACCCGGCCAAGGATGAACGCCTGCCGGTCTGGGAAGCCCTGCACCAGATGATCCGCGTCCTGCGCCACCACGGCGAAGGTCAGGCCGGCAGACTTCTGGCCGCCGTGCGCCAGCATTCCGACGCCATCCGCCAACTGGCCTACCGCCTCTACACCCTGTGCGAACGCAAAGGCTGGGCCGAAGACGCCCGCGCCTACAACGAACTGATCACCAGCTGGGACAATATCGACAAGGCCGCCAGTAAAACCACTGGTGAACGCCAAAGAAACCTGCCAGGACTGTAAAAATATGCCTGAGAATCACTCTCCAGTACGTCATTGCGAGCGCAGCGCGGCAATCCAGACAAAGACCTGGATTGCTTCGTCGAAGACTCCTCGCAATGACGAACGTAAAACAAGTGTAAGCTATTTTTTTAATGCGCCCCATCTCCGTCATTGCGAGCGCGGCGCGGCAATCCATGCCTTTGCTTTTCTCTGGAATGCCTCGCCGAAGACTCCCACGCAGAGCCTAGCTTCTCGCAATGACGAACGTAAGACAACTGTAAGCTATTTTTTAAATGCGTCCCGTCTCCGTCATTGCGAGCGCAGCGCGGCAATCCATGCCTTTGTTGTTCGTCTCTGGATTGCTTCGTCGAAGACTCCTCGCAATGACGGGAAAATAATTCAAAAAAATGCGTTATCAGCGTTTCATGACGCACACCGCACCAATCATCCATTTCTCCGCAACCATTTTGAACCCATCGACACCACATGCGGTAGGAGCATGCAATGACCCTCAAACCCTGGCGTGAAATCGTCCTGCCCCACCCGGACGTCTTGGAAGGAACATTCCTGCAATCGGAATTCGCGGCCGACATCACCGCCGTGGCCACGGGCCAGGCCCCGCGCGAGTATCAGGACGCCCAGGCCTTTTTCGAGCGCACCTACATCACCGAGGGCATGCGCCACCTGCTCCTGTCCGTGGCCCAGCGCCTTTCCGCCCAGGGTGGCGACCCGGTCATCCAGCTCCAGACCTCCTTTGGCGGCGGCAAGACCCACACCATGCTGGCCGTGTACCACATGGCCACGCGGGCCTGCTCGATGAACGATCTGCCCGGCCTGTCCGGCCTGCTCAATCAATCCAACCTGATCAATCTGCCCACGGCCACGGTCGCGGTGCTGGACGGCACGGCCCACGCGCCGGGCCAGCCCTGGGTGCATGGCCAGCAGACCATCAACACACTGTGGGGCGAACTGGCCTGGCAACTGGGCGGCGCGGAAGCCTACACCCTGCTGGCCGCCGCCGACGCCAGCGGCACCTCGCCCGGCAAGGATGTGCTCAAAGCCCTGTTGGAACGCTGCGCCCCGTGCGTGGTGCTCATGGACGAACTGGTGGCCTACATCCGCCAGTTCCCGGATGGACAGGCCTTGAGCGGCGGCACCTTCGACAGCAATCTGTCCTTTGTGCAGGCCCTGACCGAAGCGGCCAAGCTGGTGCCCACGGCCATCATTCTGGCCTCATTGCCGGAATCGGAAGTCGAGGCCGGCAGCCAGCGCGGCCAAAGCGCCCTGTACGCCCTGGAAAAAACCTTTGGCCGGGTTCAGGCCCTGTGGAAGCCCGTGGGCGTGGAAGAATCCTTTGAGATCGTGCGCCGCCGACTGTTCGAGCCGGTGCGCGACGCCGCCGGCCGTGACGCGGTCTGCCGGGCCTTTGCCGAGACCTACGCCGCCGAGGGGGCCAAGTTTCCGAGCATCACCCACGAGGCCCGCTATCAGGACCGTCTGACCCAGGCCTATCCCATCCATCCGGAGGTCTTTGACCGCCTCTACGAGGACTGGAGCACCCTGGACAGCTTCCAGCGCACGCGCGGCGTGCTCAAATTCATGGCCCTGGTCATTTTCCGGCTGTGGCAGGATGACAACCGCGATGCTATGATCCTGCCCGGCAGTATTCCGCTCTGCGACCCCAAGGTGCGCGCCGAACTGACGGCCTACCTCACGGCCACGCCCGGCTGGGACGCGGTTATTGACCGCGACGTGGACAGCGACCGGGCCGAGACAACAGTGCTTGAAACCCGCGAGCCGCGCTTTGGCACCGTCAACGCCGCCCGCCGCGTGGCCCGGACCGTATTCCTGGGCAGCGCCCCGGCGGCCACGGCGCACAAACCCGGCATCCGCGGGCTGGACCGGGCGCGTATCCTGCTGGGGTGCATGCAGCCGGGCCAGACCGTGTCCCTCTATGCCGACGCCCTGGGCCGACTGGCCGACCGTCTGCATTACCTGAACGCCTCGGGCGACAGCAGTCAGGATGCAACCCGCTTTTGGTTCGATGTGCGCGCCAACCTGCGCCGCGAAATGGAAGACCGCAAAAATCGGTTCACGGATAAGAACGACATTGCGGCCAAGCTGGGCACGGTGCTCAAAAAACTGACCAAAGGGCTGGATGTGCTCGACGGAGTGCATATCTTCACCGCCCATGGCGACGTGCCCGACGACGAAA
>RZYB01000218.1 GCA_009930495.1 Deltaproteobacteria bacterium | reverse complement strand
CCACGGTAATAAATGTAGGATTTCCTTCCGGAGAAAGGGCCTTGTATAAGCCTTCCCGAGTCAATCCGGTGTCTCGCGCCAGTTGGCTCATGTTCTTGGCGCGCGCAATGACCCCTAACGCATGAACGATAAAAGCAGGATCGTCGCCAGCTTCCTCGATACATGCCTCCAGGTAGAGTTGAATATCCTCGTCGGTTTTGAGGTACTCCGCCGAATCCCAACGAGTTGTCTTCATGGCCATGATTTATACCTCCAATTGCTTGGCAATTTCCTTGGCCTTGGCGATGTCGGTTTGTTGAGAACTCTTATCGCCGCCCGAGAGAAGAATAACGACGACAGCTCCGATTTGAACAAAGTAAATTCTGTAGCCCGGACCATGAAAAATTCGCAACTCATTGACCCCGTCGCCAACTGACGCCACGTCACCAAAATGGCCCTGTTCAAGCCGGTCTATCCTGACTTGAATGCGGGCTTTGGCCCGGCGGTCCTTGAGAGACTCGAACCATTTCTCGAAGAGTATTGTTTTTCGGACTTCGATCATGCCTAGAAGGTAGTTTTTGGGAAGGCTTGTGTCAACTATGGTTCACAGTTTGTACAGTCGTTCACTCCGGTTTTCGCGCCTCCACCACAAACACCGGATTACCCGGCACAAGTCGCAGATCCCCGCCCAGGACTTGGGACTGGCTGTGCTGGAGGTGGTGGATGGTCAGGGGCCAGTCGGCCAGGGCGTGGCGGGTTGTTTCCAGAGTGGTCAGGAGCACGGCCGAGACCACCAGGCGTCCGCCGGGGGACAGCAGTTCCTGGCACAGTCGCAGGGTTCGGCCGCTGACGCCGCCGCCCAGAAAAATATGGGTTGGCCGCGTGACCGACGCGGCCGCGTACTGATGTTCCAGAAATGCCTCGATGTTCGCGCCCACCGGTTCCACCATCCAGGCGCCGGTGCGTCGGATATTTTCCCGAATGTCGGCCAGACGTCCGGCCAGGCGCTCCACGGCCGTGATCCGTCCATGGCGGAGCAGGCTCGCGGCCTCCAGGCTGATGGCGCCGCTGCCCGCGCCCAGATCCCAGAGCACGGCACCTGGCGTGAGGCGCAGGCAGGACAGAACCAGGGCCCGCGTCGGTTGTTTGGTGATGAGGTCCTGCTGGCGGGCCAGATCGGTCTCGCGCAGTCCCAGGGTCAGGGCCAGAGGCGGGTCGGCGATGCGCTCTAGCAGAACAAGATTCAGCGGGTTCCAGATCCGGGTGCCGGCGTCTTCCAGGGTGCCGGAAAAGAGCCGTTCCTCGGGGGTTGCCAGGGTCTCGGCCACGTGCATGCGCCAACCTTCCACGCCGCGTTCGAGCATGGCCTGGGCCAGGGCGTCCGGACCGTGCGCGGCGTCGGTGTACACGGCCACGAGGCGGGCGTGAGTCAGGGCCGTGAACAGAGGGGAGGGATCGTTCCGGCCGTGCAGGCTGATGACGACGCAGTCGTGCCAGGGCAGGCCGAAGCGCGCGGCGGCGGTTTGCAGGGCCGAGACATGGGGGTGAAAGCGCAGTTCCTGGCGGTCGAAGTAGTGGAGCAGGGTCGCGCCGATGCCAAAGAGCAGCGGATCGCCGTCGGCCACCACGCAGACCGGGCGGTCAGCCCGGTCCCGCAGGACGGCCGCGAATGCCTCCACGGTGGTCAGGGGCAGACGGCGGTGGGGCTCGATGTTCAGGGCGTCCAGCTGCCGCCGGCCGCCGCCGACCAGTTCGGCCGCGTGGATCAGCTCCTGGATGTCCGGGGTAAGCTGCGCGCGGCCCAGGCCCAGGCCGATGACGTCGATCATGCCGCGTCCTCCGTGGCAAAGAGCGGGCGGCCGGAAAAGTCAAAGAGCACATAATCGACCCGCAGGGACACCCCGGCGAAGTGCCGGGCAAACTGGGTGGCCCGGTTCACGATGTGGGCGAAGAGCTCCGTCTGACGCGGATGCCCGGAAATTTCCTCCAGGGCGTGCAGGGCAGTATTGGCCTTGGCCACCCGTGCGCACAGCGCCGCGTCCAGACCGCAAGCCGCGCACCAGTCCGCCAGCTCGGCCAGGTCCACGCGGGTTTTGTGGGCGTGGGTCGAGGGCCGGCCCTGGGCTTGTTTGACCAGCTTGCCGAAAAACACGGCCCAAAGCATACGCGAAAACCCGCGCCGCCCGACCTCTCGCATGGAAAATGCGAAAAAATCGGCAACCTGTACGCACGCAGTCTCGGAGATTCGGGGATGGAGCTGGCGCAGGAAGCGCTCGCTGCGTCCGCCCGTGGTCAGACAGGGGCAGTCCAGGCCGGTGGCCCGCATGACATCCAGGCTTTGGCTGATGGTGGCCTGGTAGGCGGCATGGCTGAAGGGCTTGACCGTGCCCCGCGTGCCCAGAATGGAAATGCCGCCGACAATGCCCAGGCGCGGATTGAAGGTTTTTTGGGCCAGGCGTTCGCCGTCATCGACCCGGATTTCCACGGTCAAATCCAGTTCCCGTCCGTCCAGGGCCTCGGCCACGGCTTGCAGGATCTGGGCGCGGGGCGCGGGATTGATGGCCGCTTCGCCCACGGCCACGGGCAGACCAGGCTTGGTCACGCGGCCCACCCCGGAGCCTCCGCGCAGCTCGATGCCATTTTTATCCGCCCTTTGGCCCACCCAGGCCCGGATCACGGCCTTGTGGGTCGCGTCCGGATCGTCGCCCCCGTCCTTGACCACGGCGGCCAGGACGCCGCCGCCGTCAGGCCTGATTTCGTGGATGGGAATTGTCAGGCGCTCGCCCACGGGCAGGGGCACGTCGATGCATTCCGGAACGGGCCGGCCCAGCAGGCTCAGACAGGCGGCCTTGGCCGCCGCTGCCGCCGCCGTGCCCGTGGTGAAGCCGTGACGCAGGGTCATGGGGCGCAGGCGGTCACGAAGCGCTCGGCCAAGTCCGTGTTGGAGCCGAAATGCAGGTGCACGTAGGAGCCCAGGCAGTTGCCCTTGAGAAAGCCGCCAGTCTCGACGGCCCGGCCGGTGCGGTCGGAGATCCGGTATGCCGGGGTGGCCGCGACGTCGTTACCCACTCGGCGCGAATAATGGAATTCATGTCCCCGTCCGGTGAGGCCGGCCTCGCCCAGGGGACAGGACGCGGTTAGCTCCACCTCGCGGTAGCCCAGGGCCTGATGCCTGTTTTCCATGGCGCAGGCGAAGTCGAAGACGCCGGCCATGGGAAATTCCTGGCCGCTACGCGTGGCGAGGGAGCGCATCAGGTACATGAATCCGCCGCATTCGGCGTAGACCGGCTTGCCGCTGGCGCAGAAGTCCCGGATTTTGGTCCGCATGGTCTCGTTGGCGGCCAGTTCCCTGGCGTGCAGTTCCGGATAGCCGCCGCCCAGATACAGGCCGTGCAGGGCCGGAGGCAGGTTGCCGTCTTCCAAGGGAGAGAAGGGCACCAGCTCGGCTCCGGCTTGGCGCAGCAGACGCAGATTTTCCTCGTAATAGAAACAGAAGGCCCGGTCCCTGGCGTAGCCGATGCGGATCTCCGGAATCGTGCCCACGCCGTCGTTGTGGGACGGCAGAACGCAGTCGGGCAGGGAGGCGTACAGCTCGTCCAGGTCCAGGGCTTGTTCGACCCAGTCGGCCAAGGCGTTCAGGCGTTCTTCGCGGTGGTCCAGATCCTCGGCCGTGACCAGACCCAGATGCCGGGACGGCAGCTCCTGGTGCGGCATCCGGGGCAGACCGCCCAGCACCTTGACCCCG
>RZYB01000217.1 GCA_009930495.1 Deltaproteobacteria bacterium | reverse complement strand
CCAAACCTCCAAGCTGATATTCTGGCGTGTTGTGAAACAGCAGTCTGGGCCAAATAACAGAGGGTGGGCGTTCGGGGCAATCATTTCACGCTCTTTTTTTCATATTTTCCTTGCGTTCTGGACAGATGGGGGGCTCGGGAGCAGGGCCTGCAGCCTGATGGTTTTTTGGGCGATGTCCGCCGCGCCGACAATTTCCGTGACCATGGCCGCACAGCGCGCGCCGTGGGCCGCGACCTGGCCGAGGTTGTGTTCCTTGATGCCACCGATGGCGACAAAGGGCAGAGCGACATGTCGGACGACGTAATCCAGATAGGTCAGGCCCACGGGCGCGCAGACGTCGTCCTTGGTCTGGGTCGCAAAGATCGGACCGACGCCGATATAGTCCGCCCCGACGGCCACGGCCGCCTGGGCCTGATCCGGGGAATGGGTGGACAGACCAATGGCCATGCGCTCGCCGACCAGGGCGCGCACCGCCTTTACGGGCAGATCCTCCTGGCCGACGTGGACGCCGTCGGCTTTGACGAGCAGGGCCAGATCGATGTCGTCGTTGACGATGAAGGCCGCGCCGGCGGCGCGGGTCATGGCGCGCAGGACTTGGCACTGCGCGTATTTTTCGCCCATTTTTTTCGTCTTTTCGCGGTATTGGATGATGCGGATGCCGGAGTCGAGCATCATCCGCACGACGTCGAGGTTGGATCTGCCGCGGGAGAATTTTTCGGCCGTCAGCCCGTAGAGGCCGCCCTGGCGGAAGAGATCAAGCACGAGATTGCGTCCGGTCATGGTGTCCGTCCTTGGTACAGGGTGAGGAAATGATGCAGGATGACGTCGGCCTGCATGGCCGCGGCCATGCCCACCCCCGGAGACAGGGGCGGGGTGGCCGCGTCGCAGGGCGTGGTCAGGTCGCCGACGATGACAAGATTTGGTCCCAGGGCGCGCGCGGCCATGCGGGACGTCCGCCCCGTTCCGCCCAGGCCGGACGCCCCGACCACGAATACGCCCGTGGCGGCCATGGTCTCGACGAGACGCTTTTTGGCACGTGGATCGTCCACGGCCTCGACCACGGCCTGGCAGGAGCCAAAGAGCGTCAGGATGTTCGACTCGTCGACCCGCGTTTCGTGAATCGTAATCGCCGCGTCCGGGTTCACGGCCAGCAGATTGTCCCGCAGGGCCTGGACCTTGGGGCGGCCGATTTGGTCCAGGCTAAAGGACTGGCGGTTCAGGTTGGAGTCCTCGACCCGGTCCGGATCGGCCAGGATCAGAGTTGAAAAGCCCGAGCGGACAAGGTGCGGGGCGCAGTTGGAGCCCAGTCCCCCCGCGCCGATGACGCCGACGGTCACGCTGGCGGCAAAGCCCGCCCAGCCGCTGTCCAGATATCGGCCCAGTCCGCGCTGGAACGGGTTCACGCCGAAACCTCCAGGGGTTCCCAGTCCTTGAAGACGGGTTGGTAGCCCTTGGCGCGCAGCATCCGACAGACTTCGGCCACGCTTCGGCCGTCGGAGATCTCGAATTGTCCGGTTTCAGCGGGCTTGGCGTGGCCGCCCACGGCCGTGCTCACGCCGGCGGACATGCGCGTTACGCCCAGGGGAAGGATATTGTCCCGGAATCCGGACGTCTCACGGGTGGAAATGGTGATGGACAGGCGCGGTAAAAACAGGCGCAGGGCGGTCATGGCCTGGACCAGGTCGCGGTCCGAGACCACGCAGGCCGGTTCGAAGTCGCCGGCGTGGGGTCGCATGCGCGGCAGGGACATGGCCACGTCCACCCCGGGGTAGTTTTTTTGCAGCCACGCCGCGTGCAGACCGGTGACAAAGAGTTCCCGCCGCCAATCGGTCAGACCCAGCAGGGCTCCGATGTTGACCACGCGCATGCCGGCCTCGGCGCCGCGTTGGGGGGTATCCAGGCGAAAGGCGTAGTTTCGTTTGGGGCCGGCCGGATGGAGATCGGCGTAGAGCGTGGGATCGTAGGTTTCCTGAAACACGGTCAGGCTGTCCACCCCGGCCTGGATCAGGCGGGCGTAGTCCTTTGTTTCCATGGGGAAGACTTCGATGGCGATGGACGGAAAGAGCGGGCGCAGCACGCGCACGCAGTCTTCCAGATACGGTACGCCGGCCGTGTGCGGGGCTTCGCCGGTCAGAAGCAGAATCTGGCGCAGCCCCGTGGCCGCGATGGCCTCGCCCTCGGCCCGGACCTCCGCGATGGTCAGCTTGCTGCGCGGGATGGTGTTCGTGGCCGCGAATCCACAATAGCGGCAGCGATTGGCACAGTGGTTGGACACATAGAGCGGCGTGAAAAGACTTATGGTCCGACCGAAATGGCGTTCGGTCAGATCTTTTGCCCGGCTGGCCAGGGCTTCCAGGCAGGCGCCCGCGGCCGGGGAAAGCAGGGCCAGAAAGTCGTTTTCGGAAATCCGTTCCCGGCCGAGAACTCGTGAAACGTCGGCCTCGGTCGTGGCGCGCAGCCGTTCTTCCAGGGGTTCCCGGAGCAGACGCAGGGCTTCGGGAAGAAAGCTCATGCCGCGCCTCCCGGTTCGTCGAGAAATCCGGTCAGGGGCGAGGACGGGCGGGCCAGGGTGGCGACAGCGCCCGGGCCCGCCAGGAATGCCGCGCGGCCGGCGGCCACGGCCTGGCCAAAGGCCCGACCCATGCCCAGGGGGTCCGAGGCCGTGGCGATGGCGGTGTTGACCAGGCAGGCCGCCGCGCCCATTTCCATGGCCTGACAGGCCTGGCTGGGCGCGCCGATGCCGGCGTCGACGATGACCGGCAGGTCCATCTCCTCAATGAGGATGCGGATCATTTCCTCCGTGCGCAGCCCCCGGTTGGTGCCGATGGGCGCGCCCAGGGGCATGACGGCGGCCGCGCCGGCACTGGCCAGGGAACGGGCCACGTAAAGATCCGGGTTCATGTACGGCAGAACCACGAATCCTTCCGTGGCCAGGATTTCCGTGGCCTTGGCCGTTTCGTAGCCGTCGGGCAAAAGGTAGCGGTTGTCGGCGATGATTTCGATCTTGATCCAGTCGCCGCAGCCCATGGCCCTGGCCAGGCGGGCGATGCGCACGGCCTCGTCGGCGGTGCGGGCGCCGGAAGTGTTGGGCAGCAGGACCATATGTTCGGGAATGTGCCGCATGACGTTGTCGGCTTTTTTGTCCAGGTCCACCCGGCGCAGGGCCACGGTGATGACCTGGGCTCCGGATGCCGCGCAAACGGCCGGAATGAGGGTGTCATCGCCGTATTTGCCGGTGCCGGTGAAGAGGCGGCTGGTCAGGGCCTTGCCGCCGATATGAAAAGTATCGTTTTGTTTCATAAGGGTTCTCGCTCGTTGGTGATGACGTGGGGGACAGCGGTTTCGTCAGCCGCCGCCGACAAAGCTCAGCAGCTCCAGACGGTCGCCGTCGTGCAGGATGGTCTCGGTGAAGGCCGTTCCCGGCACGATGGCGCCGTTGAGCTCGGTCACGACCACGTCCGGGTCCAGATGCATGGAGACAATGAGATGGTGCAGGGTTTGATTGGGAAGCAGGTCGCGTTCCCGGCCGTTGACGATGATACGCATGGCGTTCTCCTTGTCCTGCCGGGGGCGCATAAAAAAACCGCGCCAGGGGCGCGGTTCGTCAGAGCGATCAAGAGATGGTGAACCAGCTTCCCTCCGGCAGCATGAACTGCGTCAGGTTCAAAGGGTCGGGATCGTATCCCCTCTCAGCCCTGGCGGGCTCCCCCAGCATGTGTGCGGATAATCTAT
>RZYB01000216.1 GCA_009930495.1 Deltaproteobacteria bacterium | reverse complement strand
TGTCCAGATAGGCCAGAAGCTCGTTGAGCACGATCTTGGTGCCCATCAGCTCTCCGGCCGCGTGGGCTTCGGACCAGGGAATCCCGGTCAGCCAGACCAAGGGGGCCATGACATAGCCAAGAAGACGTTGCAGGGTCGGAGCCGATCCTCCCATCAGTGGCAAAAATTCCAGGCCTTGGTTGACCATGCTGACCAGGGCCACCAGCACCACCAGGAGCGCCACGACATTGATCAGAATTTTCACGCCCAGGGCCGTGCCCTGGACCACGGCGTCCATGGCGCCGCATGTTTCCACGGGGGGTGAAATCCGCCCCCTGGTGGGCGTTCCGGTTTCGGGGACCATGAGACCGGCCACCAAGAGGGCTGCCGGGACGCTGATCAGGGAGGCCGTCAGGATATGCCCGAGGGCGTCCGGCAGGACCGGACCGATGATCCCGGCGTAAAGAACGAGGACGGTTCCGGAAATGGTGGCCATGCCGCACGTCATCAGGGCGAAGAGTTCGCCGCGGGTCATGATCGACATGTAGGGGCGCACGAATAGTGGCGACTCGATCATGCCGGCGAAGATGTTCGCCGCGCACCCGACCCCCAGGGCGCCGCCAATGCCCATGGTTCGTTCCAGCAAGGCTGAAACGCCCCGGACCAGGACGGGGATGATTTTCCAGTGATAGAGCAGGGCGGCCAGGGCCGAGGTGACCACGATCACGGGCAGGCCCCGGAAGGCAAAGATATAGGCCGCGCCGGGATGGGGCTCGGCAAAGGGCAGGGCGCCGCCGCCAAGGTAGCCAAAGACAAAGCTCGTTCCGGCCTGGGTTCCGGCTTCAAGGACCTTGGCGGCCGTGTTCAGGGCCATGAACAGGCCCGAGAAGAAGGGAATTTTTAGAAACAGCAGGGCCAAACCCAACTGCAGGACCAGGGCCATGACGACCCGTCGTGCGTTCGCGGCCCGACGGTTTTCGGACAAGCCCCAGGCGATCAGGACAAAAACAAGCAGACCAAGGGCACTTTGTAGCGCGGGCGGGAACATGAATGACTCCTCATGACTGACTGCGTTGATGTGGACGCGGATTCAGGGCCGGGTTGGATCTGAGGAACGTCATTCCCGGCGTACCGCGTCCGTGGGCGCGTACTGGTCCGGGTCCAGGGGCGAATGGGCGGCGATGTAGTCCTTGAGGGCGTCCGCGTCCACGAAACCCGTGTCCGTGAAGCCGGGGTGCGCGGTCAGTTTCGGGTAGCCGTCGCCGCCATTGGCCAGATAGCTTTCCACGGCCAGGGTGTAGGTTTTGGCCGGATCAAGAGGCGCGCCGGCGACCCTTGGATCGTGCAGCGCTCCTTTTTTCAGCGTTAAGGACACCCCCGCGAATTGCGCGAAACTGCCGGAATCCGGCGGCATGGACGCGGCCGCGCGCAGGTATTCGGCCACTTCCGCCCCGGTCATGGCCACGGTGCAGATGGTATTGCCGAAGGGTTTCACGCACAGCACGTCCCTGTAACTGATGGCTCCGGCGGGCAGGCCGGCCCGGATGCCGCCGGAGTTCATGACCGCCACGTCGGCCCCGGTTTTGTCCACCAGGGCCAGACAGGCCAGATTGCCGATGTCCGTTTCGCGCTGGCGCATGATGGCGCGGTCGCTGGTGAAATTGCCGGTGCCGCGTCCGATTTCGGTCAGGAGGGCCGCATCGCCGTGCTCCTGAAATGACGAGAGCAGTGCCAGCATGGCCGGATCTTCGGGGACGGCCTCGCCGGCGGATTCGCGCACGGTCTGCCCGTTTCGTTCGATTTTCCGGGTCAGGTTCACGGGCAGAAGGCTCCCCTTGACGAGGCGGGTCCGCCCGGATTCGCGCACGAGGTCCACCCGGCCCAGATATTTGCCGTATTCCCCGGCCTGGACGATGACGGTTCCGTTTTCCAGAATCGGCGTGGTCAGTTCCGTGTGGGAATGACCGTCAACGATGAGGTCGATGCCCGGCACGGCCCTGGCCAGGGCCACGGAGCCCGTCGCGCCGCTGGCGTCATAACCGAGATGGGCCAGGGCGATGACCACGTCGGCCTTCCCGCGTAGGATCGGCACCAATTCCCGCGCTTCGTCCACGGCCGGGCGGAAGGTCAGGCCGCGCACATGGGTGGGATTGCCGGCCACGGCCGTGGTCTCGGTGGTCAGGCCGAACACGGCCACCGTGAGGCCGTGCAGCCGAAACACATGGTACGGCGCAAAAAGGCGCTCGCCCGTGGCGTTATAGATGTTGGCCGAAAGCAGGGGAAAATCCATCCAGGCTTCTTGGCGGCGCAGCACGGACAGGGGGTTGTCGAATTCGTGGTTGCCCACGGCCATGGCGTCGTAGCCCATGGCGTTCATACCCCGGATGTCCGGCTCGGCGTCGAGCATGTCGGATTCGGGCACGCCGGTGTTGATGTCTCCGGCGTCGAGCAGCAGAACATCCCCGCCCTGGGCCGCGACTTCGGCCCGGACCCGGTCCGCCAGGGTTTTGCGCGCGGCCAGTCCGTGCTCGCCGTGTTTGTTTTTCCAGAACCGGCCGTGATGGTCGTTGGTGTGCAGGATGGTCAGGGCGAGGGGAGTGTCCACGCGGCCGCCGGTAATCGCGGCGCAGCCGCACAAAATCAGGATGGCCAGCAGTGAAAGCAGGGCCGAGAGACGATGATGTCGCATTGGAGGACTCCGGAAAATGGGGTGATGAAGCGCCGCCGGGGCGAATCGACATGCGGCGTTGTCTCGTGTGCCAGCAAAGTCGGCCATCGGCAATGGATGGAGGGCGGGGCAGGGCGAATCCAAGCGTCTGTCCGGACCCTGATCCGGGCGCATGGCCATTGTCGAGGTACCGGAAAATGCAGGCTATGACGAGAAGCGGCGCAAGGCCGACGAAAACAACTCCGACGCACGCATGAAGCGTCAAGTCATGGGACGTGAAGTGATCGTGCCGTGGCCGGAGGTCGGCCTCGTTTCGGAACGTGGAAGCGTTTTGATGAAGAGTTCGGCGGGCGCCGGCAGCGGGTGCTGGTCAGGATCGTCGGAGAAGGGGGGAGCCGCACGGGCTCCCGGTGTCTAGCCTCAGGAAAAGCCGCCCTTGGGGGCACAGGTTCCGGCCTGGGTGCCGGCGGCGCCAGCGTGTCGGACGCTGGCGGACATGCGCTTGCGGACCTTGGCCGCTGTCTTGCATTTCGGGCAGGGCGGGATTTTGTCCTCGCTGGCGGGCAGGATCTCCTCGAAGATCAGTCCGCAGGCCTGGCATTCGAATTCATAGATGGGCATGGCTGCCTCCTCCTTGGGCGGAACCCGTTAGAAGAAGATGAGTCCCTGGATCAGACCGATCAAACCGCCCAGCACGGCCCCGACCACTTCGATGAAGCGGAATTCCTTGGCCATGATGGACATGAGCAGTGCTTCCAGCCGTTCCATGGACAGATTTTCTATTTTTTCCTGAATGACCTTGCGGAAATCCAGGCTGTTTTCCAGCTCGCCGCCGGCGGTTTCCAGCAGACCCGGCACGATGCGGTCCAGTTCCGTGTCCAGGAGAGCCTTGATTTTGTCCAGCATGGCCCCGTCCAGGAACATGGCGATCATGGGATTAAGCGCCCCAAGACGCTTGGACAAAAACTCGGCGAAACCTTCCTGGATTTTGTCCTTGAGGCGCGCCGCGAATTCCGGGCGCTCCATGACGGCGCGGATGTCGTCGTGGGACAGGAGTTCGCCCTCGATGACGGCGGCCAGATTCAGGGCCAGGGCTTTTTGGCGCTTGGGAAAGATGCCCTGGATGGTCA
>RZYB01000215.1 GCA_009930495.1 Deltaproteobacteria bacterium | reverse complement strand
GACGACCAGCTGCCCCGTTTCTTCCAGGATGAAACCCTTCCCCCGCACAACGTCGGATGGAATTTCACCGCCGCCGAGTTGCAGGGCGCCAAGGTTTAATCCCGCACCGCGCACCGCATGAAAAAGGGAGGCTTCGGCCTCCCTTTTTCATGCGGTGCCCTTGAGCCGTTTCAAGGTCCGGGCATAGGCCCGGAAGACGTCCTCCCTGGCCAGCAACCCCAGAACCGAGGACGGCCGGTCCGGATCGACCACGGGCAACTCGGGCAAATCGGCTTCCACGAATTTGAGCAGGGCCATGTACAAATCCTCGTCCGGGGTCAGCAAAACAGCTGGCCGGGCGACATCGCCGGCCACGAGCAATTCGGCCAGACAGTCCTCGAAGAGCACCTTGCGTAAATCCTGCACGGCCAACAGACCAACAATGGCGTCGCCCTCGCCCCGAACCGGAAAACACAATTCATTGGAATTGGCGATGATATCCGTCAGGGCGGCAAAATTCGTTCCCGCCTCGACCACGGTCACCCGACCCGGATGATAATGACCGGCCACCCGCTCTTGTTCCAAAATGTTGATGGTCGCGTCGCCGACATGGGCCGGAGACTCGAATTTGTTATCGACCTGGTTGTCGTACAGGTGCACATTCCGGCTTAAAAACAACGCCATGGCCGAGGCCAGCATGAGTGGCGCCAGCAAACCATAGCCCTGGGTCAATTCGCAAACCATGACCAGGGGGCCGATGGGGGCCTTGGCGATGCCCGCGAAAAAGGCGGCCATGCCGACCATGACATACCCGCCCGGCTCGGCCACGACGGATGGAAAAAGGCGCTGGGCCACCTGCCCGACCAAACCGCCGGTCATGCCCCCCACGAACAGGGCCGGAGCAAACATGCCCCCGCTCATGCCCGATCCGATAACCACGGACGTGGCCAAGGTCTTGCCGATCAAAAGCCCGCCCATCGCGGTCAGGGACACCTTGCCCAGGATGGCCAGCTCCAACCACCCGTATCCCCCGCACAACAGTTGCGGAAACGCGTAGCCGATCAAGGCCATGGCGAAGGCGCCCAAACCCATGACCGGGATAAAGCCAAGGCGGTCGGTCAAGGGCCAAAATATCTTGTACTTGATCGCGCGGAAGGTGCGCACGTAAAACCAGCCGGTCACGGCACAGGCAACGCCAAGCAGGGCGTGGATGGGCAGCTCGCGGATATCCGAAAACTCGAAACTTGGAATGCCAAAAATCGGCTCGGCGCCAAAGACAAGGGTAAAAAGGGAATAGGAGACCACCGAGGAGATCACCGAAGGCAAAATGGCCTCGGCCTCGAAGTCTTCCCGGTAAACGACCTCGACGGCGGTCAGGGCCCCGCCCAATGGCGCCCGGAAAATGGCGCCCAGCCCACCGGCCGCCCCGGCCAGAAGCAGCACCCGCCGTTCCTTGGCGGACAGATGCAGCTTGTCGGCCAGCCACGCCCCGCAACCAGCCCCCAGCAGGGAAATTGGGCCCTCGCGCCCGGCGCTGCCACCCGCGCCGATGGTCAGTATGGACGTGCCGACCCGAATCAGCGGTACAAGAGGCTTCAGCCGCCCTTCCTGGTGATGAAATGTCTTGACCATGGTGTCCGTGCCATCCGTGCCGCCATGCCGAGTCGACGGCACGAAACGATGCACCAGATAGCCGGTGATCAGCCCCACGGGCACCAAAAAACAAAACAAGAGCCAGGGACGGTATGGCCCGGCCTCGCCATGGAAAATCTCTTCACCCGCCGGCCCGGGGAGGTGCAGTCCGGCCAACTGGTGCAGCAAAAAAAATTTCAGCCATTCAATTCCGACAAAAAACGCGATCGCCCCGACCCCGGTGATCAGTCCGGCGACAACACCCAGAGCCAACCACTTGATATTCAGAGCCGCGTGAAAATTTCGGAGAAACCAGACATAAACCCGGATCACGGGCTGTAAAAAAGCAGGCAAAACAGAGTCCTAAAGCCGGGCCTCGGCCTGGGACAAAACAATCCGTCCCAGAGCCACGTCCTTGGCGATTTGAGCCTTGAGCTCGTCCAGGCCGGAAAACTTCTTCTCGCCCCGCAACCGCTGCACAAAATGAACGTGCATGGGTTTGCCGTAGAGATCGGCGTGGAGATCCAAAATATGCACCTCCACCGAAAGCACCTCATTGCCGAAGGTCGGATTGTACCCGATGTTGGCCACGGCCGGATGCACGTCCCCGTCCACCTCGGCCCAGCAGCAATACACGCCGGTCTTGGGAAAAAGCTCGTCGTTGAGATGCATATTGGCCGTGGGAAAACCCAAAAGCCGTCCGCCGCGATTCTGCCCATGCACGACCGTCCCGGAAACCCGGTAAAAACGCCCCAGAAGCGGCCGAGCAGCCCAAACATCACCGGCCTCGACCAAGTCTCGGATGCGCGTGGAGCTGACAATGGTCTGATCCATGAGCACGGGTTCCAACTGTTCCACCTCGAATCCGAGTTCCTGGCCCAGCCGGCCCAACAGGGCGTAGTTGCCGCTGCGGCCCTTGCCGAAGGCATAGTCGTAGCCAATGATCAATTCACGCACGCGCAGGCCCCCGACCAGAATACGGCGCACAAATTCTTCGGGGGGCATGGCCGCCAGCGCGGCATTGAATTCCAGACAAAGCAGATGATCGATGCCGAGCTGGGTGATGAGCTCCGTCTTCTGTTCTGGCAGGGTGATGAATGGAGGTGTCTTGCGCCCGGTGAAAAAACGAAGCGGGTGTGGCTCGAAGGTGATGACCACCGACGGCAGACCAAGTTGCAGGGCCCGATCCCGAACGCGACCGAGAAGACGCTGATGCCCGACATGGACTCCGTCGAAATTGCCAATGGTGACGCAGGAGCCGTTTTCCAGGCCGCCGATCTGCTCCGGCCGCGAAACACAATACATGAAAAATCCTCCACGATACAAACTGGGCCTTGCGTCTATACCAAAAGCCCAGGGCCTTCAACAAAGGCCCTTCCCGAAAAAAAAAACACGGCGGCTGCCAACCGCGCCTCTTTTTCCTCGAATCCCAAGAAAACACTTGCCAAGGACATGCGCCTCGCATAAAGACGCTTCTCACGCCGGGCCGAAGTGGTGGAATTGGTAGACACGCTAGGTTCAGGGTCTAGTGGGGGTTCCCCCATGGGAGTTCGAGTCTCCCCTTCGGCACCAAAGGAAATCAAGGGGTTGTAGTTCGCTACAACCCCTTTTTCCGTTTTGGGCCGGCCGCGTGGCGCGGCCGCGCAACAGCCCCGCCCGGCCCGCTCCCTCAGGCCAGAAGCATCTCCAGGTCCTCCCGGGTCAAGGCACCAATGGAGGTCGTGGCGCCGTCCAGAAGGGCGTCGGCCAGGTCTTTTTTCTCCCGCTGCAAATCCAAAACCTTTTCGTCGATGCTGGCCTGGCTGATCAGGCGGTAGGCAAAAACCGTCTTGTCCTGGCCGATGCGGTGCGCCCGGTTCACGGCCTGGGCCTCCACGGCCGGATTCCACCACGGATCCATGATAAAAACGTAGTCGGCGGCGGTCAGGTTGAGCCCCACGCCTCCAGCCTTGAGGCTGATACAGAACACCGGCGGCCCATCCGGGCTCTGGAAGGAGGCGACCCGTTTTTCCCGGGTTTTGAGAGGGGTGCGACCGTCCAAATATTCGTGTTCCACGCCAATTTCCCTGAGCTTTTTGCGGATATGCGCCAGAAAACGGGTGAATTGCGAAAAAATCAGCGCCTTGTGTCCCTCGGCCACCACATCGGCGACCATGGTGGCCAATTCCGCCAGTTTGCCCGAGTC
>RZYB01000214.1 GCA_009930495.1 Deltaproteobacteria bacterium | reverse complement strand
CGGGCAACGTCAGTGAGGTCCACCGTCTCGACCAGGCGAAGGCCAGCGCCAAAGTCGATTTCGATCTGCGCAGTTCCGGCGTTACCAGCGTTTTTGAAGTCGAACTGATAGTAACCCTTCTCGTCGTAGAAATACGACGTGCCGGGAAGAACCGTTGCGGCGGAAATGGTTGCGGAATATTCGGGCATGGTTTACCTCGCGGGTGGCTGTCGTAAAAAATCTCTCAAGTAGCCCGCACTTCCCCACATCCAGCAAAGAAAATCCCCCTTGAATCTACTCAAGCAACAAAGGCTCCCCAATTTTGGCCGCACAAAAAAGAGAGAGCCAACGACGGTCTTCGGGCAAAACCGCCCAACTTTGCATCCCCCCTGCCTCCATCCACGATGCCCCTACTACGCCACCACGTAGCGCCTCCCGCGCGTTGCGTGGCCGTGGCGTGTCTTGCATTGTCTTCAAGAGACGACGCGCGAGAATGCCGTTTTTGCGCGTTTGACGCGGCCCTGGCCATAGGCCGCAAAAAAGCCCGCGCAGGGGCGGGCATGGGTCGGAATGGCGGGCCGGATCGGGTCGGACCTGGTGGAGTTGGGCCAGGGCGGCGCCACAGCTCCGGGCGTAGGGCAACAAAAAAGCCCCTTGCGGGGCTTGGTGTTGGGGGCGTGGTTGTGCGGGCTATGTCCAGGATGCCAGCATTGCCTCGAAGGCTATGTCCCTGGCAACCTGAGGTGCAAAGCTGGTCATACTCGATACGATCCTCATCGCGGCTGCGTGTTGATCCGACATGCCCAGCCCCTGCTTGCGCAGCTTGCGGCATTCGGCCCTTGCCTTGCGCCAATACGCCGGTTGTAATTGTCTGGCACTCACGCCTGCCCCCTGGCCACTTCGCACATCAGCACGAAATGCCTATGCCTCGCGTCAAGCAGCCAATCGACGTCGAGGCCGGCTGCCCGCTTTGCCTCTATCTCGTCCGTCAGCCGGTTGTAGGTGTCGATGCTTGCTTGGTTGCGCAGGACCGCCCCGTTGTACGCCTTGTAGCCCACCTGGATATGGATTGACTTTGCCTTGCCTGAGTTGATACTTGTATTTTTAGCCATGACATCCTCCCGTGATGTTGTGGACGGCCCGCCGAGTGTGTCAGCACGGAGCGGGCCGAATAGTTTTTACCTTATTCCGTATTCAGCATCGATCTTTTCATACTCGCCGTCTGTGCCAGCGGGCAGGACCTGGTAGAAACGGACTTCGTCGTCGTCCATGCTGCGCAGTGCTGACAGAAAGTCCTCGATGCAACCTTCAAAACTTGCATCTGGGCAGTCTTCAATCTCAAACTTCTCAATGCCGAGTGCGGTTGTGGCCATAAGATTAATTGCATTGTACTTGTTCAGCATTTTCTCCCCCTTGGTTTTAATCAAAAAAAGTTCCCACTTCGCGGCCGGCATATTGCGCCTGCCGGCCTCCCACTCCTGCCAGGCTCTGCGCGTTGCTCCGATCATAGCCCCGGCCCTTTCTTGCGTGAGCCCTGCGGCCACTCTTGCCGCCTTAACCTGCTCCGGAGCTGGGGAGATCGCACGGTTGCGACAGTCTCGCCCGTAGTTCGACATGGAGCACCCGGCGCACTCCCCGTTGTTTTGCGTGCAGTAATTAGGCTTCACGGTGAGCCTCGCGCAGCAACTCGGCATCCCAACCCGCGAAAATCCTTCCCGCCTGGCTGGTGTTGGGCATGGCGTCGACCATGATGGACACCGCGCCGTCATCGGCAAAGCGCACGTTGCGGCCATTAGTGGATTCGTAGCGATTGCGCAGGTATCGTCCAAGCTCTCTCTTTTCGGTCATCGTCAACATGGTGTCATCCTCCCTGGTTTTTTCGTCCGGCCCTATGCCGTCCTTGTTGACCTATATATATGCACGCATTGCGAGTGTGTCAACGATTATTTAAAAATAATTCGAAAATATTTTTAGCGCAGGAAACGAGGTGAAAAGCCATCTCCGGGCGTCCATGTCATTATATGCACACAATGCGAATCTATACAAGCCCGAACGGACTGATATGTTTCCGCCACCAGCTCCTTGACCCGACCACGCTTCGGGCGTGCCCCCGGAACAAGCCGACCAGGTCCGCGCCTGGCCTGCGCACCCAGCCGGAAACGGACGGCCCGGTTTGAGCATGTCCGAAGCCTGGGCGGATCAAGAATTTCAAAAAGCCATCTAGTCCTTCCCTGGGAAAAAAGCCCGTTAGTCCTTAGTTTTTGAAAAAGCCCGTTAGTCCTTGTAGTTTCAAAAAGTCGTTTAGTCCTTGCCGATCCGCAAAAAATGAAAAAGCCCGTTAGTCCTTCGACTGCGGGCTTTCGCTTTTCAAAAAGTCGTTTAGTCCTTAGGTCACATCGGCAACCGCGCCACGCCACAATTCTTCGACCGCCGAAGCCTGGCCCGGTGCGCAGGCGTGGTGCCGTCTTCGCGCATCGCCTGCTTGACCCCGGCCACATGACGCCAGTGGCAGCCCAGGATCATGGCGATCTCGTTGTGACTCAACCCCTGCTCGATCAGCGGGATGATCTGGGACTTGAGGCTTGGCGGCTGAATCAGGTCGTTTGTGATGCTGATGTTCTCCCCGCCATAGTGCTTGCAGAGCGCAGCGGCCCCAGCCTCCCCGACGCACTCCACCAGCTCCTCGCTCGGGCGCTTGGGGCAGTACCAGAGCAGTCCGCCCCAGCCGAGGCCAAACATATGCGCAGACTCCCGGCCCATTATGCGCTCTAGTTGGGGCATGGAGACTGAGGCGGCCATCAGGGCCTCTCCAGTTGCAGGGCCTCGACAATGCTCTTTGCCAGCCGCATTGATTCGTCCCACGTTCTGACAAACACATGTCCGTCAATGGTGATCTTGAGTTGGTTGTCCGTAAGCCATTGTGCCCCGTCCCTGATAATCGGTGGCGTGTGGTCGTGCTCGGTCATTCGTCCACCTCCCCCATCACCAACCTCATCGCCGTGGCCGCAACGTCAAGTGCTTCGTCAATGACGCGGCGACGACTCTCAAACGCAACGGCGTCGGCCAGCTCGTCACACTCGTCAAAAATAATTTGTACTGCGTCTTCATCGTCGATGGCAAACACCGGATGTTCCTTCCTCGCATGTTCCAGCCGTGCGGCCAGCATCCCGAAAGCCTGTTCCTGAGTCATTTTCCCTCCCTAAATTCACGGTACTTCATGGCCTTGGCTATGTCCTGCGCTGCATCGCCTTTGTCACCAGCCCGAAGCCTGTACTTCAACTCGTTGCCGATGCAATAGGCGCGAAACCCTTCCGGCCCCAGGACGTGGCGTATGATGTCGATGACCTCGACGCCGAATTGCTGGTAGTGCGTGGGTCGCTGCACGGGGTCATGTGGCGTCACCACCGTGCCGTCCTGCATCGTGACCGGCCCAGTCATAGGCGGGAGTGTTTGCGGCTCAATGGGCCGACCAACAAACTCCGACAGTGCGTAGGCTTTGGCCTGTTCATCAAGGTTTTTATCCAGCTCACCAGAATCCAGCCAGCCGCCGCATGTGCAATCGCTCATTTCTCCCCCTTGGCTTTCCACTCCGCCCCCGCTTCAAACGCGATGCGCCACAATGGTGACATCGTTGGGATGTAGTCGTCTTCATCGCAGACGTTGTACTCGATACCTGCGTGCCAGGAATCCCATGCTCGTTCAGCCGCGTTGACTAACTCGTTCTGTTTTTCGCTCAAAATTCAATTCTCCCGCGTTTAAATTGTCTCGCCCTTGTACGACTCGCCTTTCGCGCTATCGTCGCTCTCGTGGCGTCCTGGCG
>RZYB01000213.1 GCA_009930495.1 Deltaproteobacteria bacterium | reverse complement strand
TTGATTGTGTGTCGTTTTTTTCATGGAGAGACAGGATGGTAAAATACCAGGATATTATCGAGGCAAAGGAGTTGTTGGATCTGCCCGAGCGGGCGTCGATGGACGATATCAAGGCCCAATACAGAAAGCTCGTTGGATATTGGCACCCGGACCGGGGCAATGACGACGAGGCCGCTTGCAACGAGATGACGAGCCGCTTGAACGCGGCGTACAGGACGATTCTGTTGTACTGCGATCAGTACAGGTATTCTTTCGCGCGGGAAGAAATCGAACACTATTTGTCCGAGGAAGACTGGTGGACCGAGCGCTTTGGCAATGATCCGCTGTGGGGAAAGGCCGGTAAACCATGATGTCGAACCGGAGTCGGTCACCAAAACGGGCGGGATCAAACCCGCCCGTTTCGCGTGACGGAACCAAATATTCGCATTGAGCATGCGCGTGGGAACGAGGGACATTCAGGGCTGATTGTCATCATACGGGCCGATGCGAACCTGCCTTTTGCGCATACCCATGGAGGACGCCCGTGTTGCAAACCACCTACACAAAGGCCCGCGCCAATTTTTCCAGCCTGTGCGACGAGGTCACGGAGAATCAGGAAATCGTCGTCATCCGGCGCCGCAAGGGAAAGAGCGTGGCCATGATCGACGCGGCCGAGCTGCAAAGTCTGATCGAAATCCCGCATCTCATGCGTTCGTCCAAAAATGACGAACGCCTGCTGGCCGCCCTGGACCGGGCGCTCAAGGGCTGAGGCGAGGCGCCCGACCGTGCCCGCTCCAGGCCTAAGGGCCGCCTTGAGGAGCAATTCTATTTTTTGATCAAAGCTCAATTATTTTTGGAAGAACGGGAGGCTTGGCCGCAGAAGGGCGGCCTAGATGGCCGGATGGTCGAACGGCACATGATGAAGCGGCTTGTCCCGTTCGGATGCGGCCCCACCGTACCGGTCGCGTCAACCACAAACGAAGACGGGCGGGCCAAAAACCGTCGCGTGGAACTGGTAGCCCGATAACGCACCTTCAACGTCCTGGACGGATAAGAAAATGAAGCGCCACGGATTACCGCCATGGCGCTTTGTGGTTTCGGCCCGTTGATGGGCGGACCTCGATACTCTTCGGAAAAATATGAAAAAACCATGGTTGAAAACGTTTGGAGATGCGGTATAAAATGTCTTACAATACCAATCCCATCACATGGGAACCGAAATAACGGATGCATGCGGCCCACGCGTGCGCCACCGACGACAACGCATGGCGGTATTTATGCATTCAGGCCTCCGAAACATGTTTTTTCTGTGCGCCGTGATGTGCGTTCTTTTTTCCTGCACGCGCGACTCGGTCATCACGGTTGGATTTCTGGGACCGCTGGAAGGCAAATATTCGGACCTCGGGGTCCAGGGCCGCAATGGCGCGCAATTAGCCTTGGAAGAAGCCAATGCCCAAGGCGGGGTGCTCGGCTCCACTTTTCGCCTCGTGGCGCGGGATGACGGCAATACCCCTGAAGGGGCCCTGGCCGCGATGGAAAAACTTGCCCAGGCTCACGCGAAAGTGGTCATCGGGCCGATGATCAGCGCCATGGCCAAGCCTGCCCAGACCGTGGCCGAAATCAAAAACATTGTCTTGATTTCACCAACGGTCAGCACTCCGGACCTGACCGGTCAACGAGACAATTTCTTCCGGGTCGTGCCGGAAAACGTGCAGTGGGCGCAAGATCTCGCCCATCATGGCAAAGTCCATGAACAACTTTCCACCGCGGTCGTTCTCACGGATCTGGACAACGCAGCCTACTCCCAGCCGTTCATCCACGCCTTCACCCAAAGCTTTACCCAGCTCGGTGGAACCGTTCTCAAAAATCTGGAAATTCACTCCACCGCAATCCGTTCCTGGGACGCTGTGGCCACGGAAATCGCGGTGCTGCGCCCAGATGTTCTTGTTATTGGCATTTCCGCCCGTGACGCGGCCACGCTGGCAAAGACGTTTGTTTCCCGTGGAGAAAAACCCCACGTCTACTGTTCCATGTGGGCGGCCACACGCGAGCTCGCCGTGGACGGGGGAAACGCCGCCGCGGGCTGGATCTTCGGAACAGGCTATTCCGCGGACAACCGTAACCCCGCCTATCTGAGTTTCAAACACCGGTACGCACGCCGCTTCGGCTTTGAACCCAATTTCGCCGCGGCGCTGTCCTTTGAAGCGGCTCTCGCCTTTCTGGAAAGCTTCCGCCACGCTCGCGGGAATTTTGACGCCGTGCCAGAAGCCCTGGCCGGATTACAAAACGTTCAGGGCGTTATCAGCCCGTTCAGTCTGGACGAAAATGGGGATGTGCTGCGTGAATCCTATATTGTCACCTTTAACGGTTCAGAATTCCATACGCTGGCCACCGTCCATGACTGAGCAACTCCCCTCCGCCCTTGATCTGCTGCGCCGACATTTCCTGCTCGGGATACTTCTTCCCTGCGCCCTGCTCATTGTTGGCATGGGGATCTTCGTCGCCATTGAAGCCCAACATGGCCTGCGGCACCGCAACGAATTGCTGGCCGAAGCCTTGGCCCGGCATATCGAAATCTACCTCAACGACGCGCACGCATCATTGCGCCAGGTTGCGCTTCAGGAGCCAGCGCACGGCGCCGCAACATTCCAGGCCAAGCTGCAGGCCATGAAAGAGGCCATGACCAAATTCGAACGTGTTCTCTGGGTTGGCGCGGACAACAAAATCATTTTTTCCTATCCGGTGGGATTCGTGAACATCGACTTCCCAGCCCTCTTTCCTGACCGGGACGATACGCTCACGATTGTCTCCAGACCGATCTACTCTCAGGAAACCGAAAAACTGACCGTTCTCATGTCTGCGGAAACTCCGTCCCACGGTTTGTTGGTGAGCGAACTGAATCTGGACGCGCTGCTGCGGCACATCGCGAATTTTTCAGTCGGATTCAGACAAAGCCTCCTTGTGGTCACGGACGCATACGGCAACCTGGTTTCCCATCCGAACATGAAGCTGGTCCGTCAGCAAACCAACATCGGCGATTGGCCCATTCTTCGCGCCGCTGGCTCGACGTCGCGAATCACGGATTTTTATCAACGCGATGGCGTCTGGAACTATGAAACACTGGTCAAGGCCCCAACCCTGAATTGGATCATTGTCATGTCCACACCTGTGTGGACGCTTTTTTCCCGAACAATCATCGCGGTCATCGTCCTCGAATGCATCCTGCTTTTTTTCTGTGTGGCCCTTTTTGTCGCCGTGAGTCGAAACATCCAGCAACGCATCATTCATCCTCTGATTGCCTTTTCCCAACGCATGCCCGCCATGCTTGACGGGCACACGCCACCCGAAATCAAACCAGCCCAATTTCAGGAACTCCAAATCATCGAGCAGGAATTCGACACAGCCCGTGCGCTCATCCTGGACCGAGAATGCAAACTGCGCGTGTCCGAAGCCAACTACAGGGCCATTTTTGAAAATTCACTGGAAGGAATTTTTCAGTCCTCCCTGGACGGGCGTTTTTTGAACGTCAACCCGGCTCTGGCCCAGATTCTCGGATACGGCGACCCAAAAGATCTGATCGCGTCCGTCCACGACATCGGCCAGGATCTCTTTGTCGATCCGCTGCAACGAAAACACTACGTTGCGCGGTTGTTGCGCGACGGATTCGCGGAGGAAGCCGAATTGCGCTTCAAACGCCGCGATGGAAGCGAGCTCTGGATTTCCGAACGCGCCCGGATGGTGCGCGATGAATCGGGACAGCCACTCTACATCGAAGGCACGATCGTGGACGTGACTGCACGCAAAAAAGCCGAAAGCGAACTCGTCCAAGCCAAACAGGCGGCAGAGCAGGCCAACAGCGC
>RZYB01000212.1 GCA_009930495.1 Deltaproteobacteria bacterium | reverse complement strand
ATGAACGCCCAGGCCGAGGCGATCCTCGGCTTTCCACCCCATCATTTTCTGGGCCGGCCAGGCGCCGATCTGCCCGAACTGACCCTTTCCCGGACCAGACAGACGACGCCCCTGTTCGACCCGGCCCAGTGTAACCAGGGGCAGGTGGATGGCCGGATTCGGCGCCAGGACGGTTCCTTTTTGTTTATTTCCCGCGCCCTGGTCGAGGTGGACCGGACTGGCCGGCAGCATTTGGTGGCCCTTCTTTTTGATCAGAGCGCCCGCAAGACCCTGGAAACGCAGCTGGCCATGGCCCAGAAGCTGGAATCCGTGGGACGGCTGGCTTCGGGCGTGGCCCATGAAATCAACACCCCCATCCAGTACGTCGGCGATAACCTGGGGTTTTTGCGGGACAGTTGGCGGGATGTGCTCCGGGTCGTGGACGCGTGCCGCCCGGCTTTTGATGGGGCGGACCTGGACGCGGCGTCGATTCGGACCATGGCGGCCGGGACGGATTTCGACTTTTTGCTCGAAGAAATCCCCCTGGCCCTGGATCAGGCCCTGGACGGCACGGAGCGGGTGGCCGCCATTGTCCGGGCCATGAAGCGGTTCGCGCACCCGGGCGGGGACGCCATGACCCTGGTCGATCTGAACAAGGCCTTGGAAACGACGGTCCTGGTGGCCAGGAATGAATGGAAGTACCTGGCCGAACTGGATTTGGACCTGGAACCGGAGTTGCCCGAAGTGTTGTGTCTGGCCAACGACATGAATCAGGTTTTCTTGAACATCATCGTCAACGCGGCCCAGGCCATCGCCGAGCGTCGGGATCAGGAAAAGAGCACCGACTTGGGGCGGATCGTGGTTAGCTCCAGGCGGGACAAGGATCAGGTCGTGATCGTTTTTTCCGACACGGGTTGCGGCATTCCGGACGAAAACCGGGACAAGATCTTCGATCAGTTTTTCACCACCAAGGAGGTCGGAACGGGTACGGGCCAAGGGCTGGCCATGGTTCATGACGTGATTGTCGGCAAGCATGGCGGGCGGATCGAGGTTGACTCCACGGTCGGCCGGGGCACGACCCTGACCGTGCGCATCCCCCTTGTCCGGCCGGAAGCCGCCTTGGACGTCGAGGACTGGCGATAAACCGGATCGTAGAGGTCAAGAAAATGCCCTTGTTTGACAGAAATGACAGCGGCGGCATATTCGAGCGGTACTTTTTCCTATTACCAGGAGGTTGTTCATGAAGATCGTCGCCCGTTGCGTGAAATCGTCCCTGCTCGCCGCGTTGTTGTCCATGACGTTGGCTGGTCCCGTTGCCGCCGAGCCGTCCGGCAAGCTGGTTATTTTCCATGCCGGCAGTCTGTCCGTGCCGTTTGACGCCATGGAAAAGGCTTTTGAGGCCAAATACCCCAAGGTCGATATCCAGCGCGAATCCGGGGGCAGCACCAAGCTGGCCCGGTCCATCACCGAGCTGGGCAAGCCGTGCGACATCATGGCCTCGGCCGACTACCAGGTCATCGACAAGATGCTTATCCCCGAGTTCGCGGATTGGAACGCCTTGTTCGCCACCAACCAGATCGTGCTCTGCTACACCGACAAGAGCAAATATGCCTCGGAAATCAATGACAAGAATTGGGCTGAGATTTTGCAGCGCCCGGACGTGGTCTGGGGCCATTCCGATCCCAATCTGGACCCCTGTGGCTACCGCAGCCTGATGGCCATTCAGCTGGCCGAGAAATTCACGGGTCAGGCCGGCCTGTACGACAAGGTGCTGGCCAACCGTCCGGAAAAGAACGTGCGGCCCAAGTCCGTGGAGCTCATTTCCATGCTGGAGTCCGGCAACATGGACTATGCCTGGGAATATATGTCCGTGGCCGTGCAGCACGGGCTTAAGTACATCACCTTCGACGACCACATCAACATGGGCAACCACGCCATGGAGAACATGTACAAAACGGTTTCGGTCAAGGTCACGGGCAAGGAGCCGGGAACCTTTGTCGAGCAGAAGGGCAGTTCCATCACCTATGGCGTGACCATGCTCAAGAAGGCGCCCAATGCTGGGGCGGCCGAGGCGTTTCTGGCCTATCTGTTCGATCCCGAAGGTGGTCTCAAGATTTTGAAGGAGCAGGGCCAGCCGCCGTTGGTTCCGGTTGGCGTGATCTCGGAGGTCATGAAAAAGGCCATGCCCGCCACGCTTCAGCCGCTGGTCCAGGCAGGTAAATAAATGCTCGCGCCCATTGCCGGGCAAGGCCGGGGAGGTTTGCGAAGCCTGCCCGGCCTTGTTTTTTCCACGTGGGTGGTTTCGTCCTGCGTCGTGGTGCTGCTGTTCATCGCCGTGCCCCTGGCCCGGACCGTGGCCTCGCCCAGCCTGGAGACCATGCGCGCGACGTTGCTCGACCCGGACGTGCTTAAGTCCGTGGGCCTTTCCCTGTGGGCTTCGGGGCTGGCCGCGATTCTGGCCCTGGTTTTGGGCACGCCCCTGGCCTATGTTTTGGCGCGGCGGGAATTTCCAGGCAAGAAGATGGTCGAGAGCCTCATCGATCTGCCCATCATGATCCCCCATCCCGTGGTTGGCATCGCCCTCTTGACCCTGGCCGGCCGCAACAACTGGTTCGGCCAGATTTTGTCCAGCCTGGGCGTGGAAATCATGGGCTCGGTCACGGGTATCACGGCCGTGCTGTTTTTTGTCGGCCTGCCGTTTTACATCAACACGGCCAAGGGCGGCTTCGAGAGCGTGCCCGTGCGTCTGGAAAATGTGTCCCGATCCCTGGGCGCAAGCCCCAGCGCCACGTTTTTCCGGGTCACCCTGCCCCTGTGCCGCCGGTCCATGCTGGTCGGCATGATTTTGTGCATGGCCAGGGCCTTGAGCGAGTTCGGCGCCGTGGTCATTGTCGCCTACCATCCCATGATCGCGCCGGTGCTCATGTACGAGCGTTTCACTGCCTACGGGCTCAAGTTTTCCCAGCCCGTGGCCGTTATTTTGATTCTGGTCAGCCTGCTGTTCTTTTTCCTGCTCCGGGTTTTGTCCCGGCCGGCGCGGGAGGGCGTATGATCCGCGTTGTCGATTTGACCCTGCGCCTGGGCGGTTTTGTCATGGATGCGGTCAGCCTGCATGTCGCGGCCGGAGAGTTTTTTGCCCTGATGGGGCCCACGGGGTCCGGCAAAACCATGATTCTGGAATCCATCGCCGGGCTGGTCGCGCCCCAGGGCGGCACCATCCATATCGCGGGTCGCGACGCCAGCGGTCTGCCGCCGGAGCGGCGCAAGGTCAGTTTGGTCTATCAGGATCACGCCCTGTTTCCGCATTTGACCGTCCTGGAGAATGTCACCTTTGGCCAGCGCTACCACGGCATCGACGCGGCTGACGGCCACCGGGAGGCTTTGGCCCTGCTGGACCGCCTGGGTCTGAGCCATGTGGCCGGGCGCGTGCCCCGGAACCTGAGCGGCGGGGAAAAACAGCGCGTGGCCCTGGCCCGGGCCTTGGCCTGCCGGCCTGACGTGATCTTGCTGGACGAGCCCCTTTCCTCCCTGGACCCGCAATTTCGTGACGATCTGCGCGCGGTGCTCAAGGAATTGCACGCCCAGATGAACCTGACCGTGCTCATGGTCACCCATGATTTCGTGGACGCCCTGACCCTGGCCAGTCGCGCCGCTGTCCTGCGCCTGGGCCGTCTGGAGCAGGTCGGCTCGACCCACGAGATTTTTCGTCAGCCGCGCACGGCCTTTGTGGCCGCCTTTGTCGGCATGAAGAACATTTTCGAGGTGACGCGGCCGGGCTGGTGCGATTTGGGCGGGAACATAGCCTTTGCCGTGCCGGGCGTGACCGATGGACAGGCGGCCCTGCGGCCCGAGGACGTTTTCGTGGCC
>RZYB01000211.1 GCA_009930495.1 Deltaproteobacteria bacterium | reverse complement strand
GTGGCGAAGTAGGATGTATCTTCGTCATCTACATCATCGAATTCAGGGTACACAAAGCCCAATTCGTTGATGGCGGCCAGGTTTTCATAGATCATGTACTTGTTGACCATGTACACTTCCCAGGCGGAATCTTCTTCATCGAAAGCCACGCCAGCGTCTTCGTCGGACGTGCCCATCAGGTAGGCGCCGGTCAGCTCATGGGAGAGGTTTTCCACGAAGGAGATATCGGCCAGCTTCAGGCCAATGGCCCAGCAGGCATTGTCCACGCCGGAGAAGGTATCATACGTGGTGTTGAAAGCGCGCACGCCACCAGTATACGGGCTGATGCCCCAACCTTCGGCCAGCTGCGGCAGAACGTTGTCGTCGGTCAGATCGTCGTCATGACCAGAGAAGTAGGTGGTGAACAGAACGGGGGTGACCATGTCCATCTTGTAGGAAGCGGCCAAAGCGCCGTACCAGCCCTTGGTCTCTACGTCGTCGCTTTCGCCAGCGCCATAGATGAGGTCGGCTTCCAGGGTGAAGGGATCAAACATGGTCAGAGCGGCGTTGGCGCCCAGAACCCACACGGAGGTATCATCGCTCGCGGAAAGGGAAGCGCCGGAGTTTTCGCCCAGCCAGCCAAAAGCGAAGTACGGGGTGACGTTGAAGCCGTCCAGGGTGATGGGCGCGGCCAGGAAAGCCATGTCGGCGTCGTCTTTGTCCACGCCAACCACGCCTTCGGTGTTGTAATCGTTGTCCACGCCACGGCTGTAACCAACGGCCAGGGCGAACATGTCATTGATGGGGGCGCTCACGACCAGGGCCGCGGCGTCTTCGTCAAACACGGGGTTGCCGAAAATGCCCGGCAGGGCCACGTACTGCAGACCGGCCTTGACGTTGATGGCGGTGTCCGGGAAGTTGAAATCCAGGTAGGCATGCTTGACTTCGAGGTTGCCCTTGCCGTCGGTGCCCCAATCGCCGCCGACGTTATCGACGTTGTCACCCCAGACGTTGTCCAGTTCAAGACCCAGGACTGCCTTCAGGTTTTCGTTGGCCTGATAGGTGAAATAGGTGCGCATGCGCTGGGTGGTCATGTAGTTGTCGCCATCGGCGATCTCGGAATCGAAATCCATCAAGTTGCTGGACCACATTCCATAAACATCAAAACTACCCTTGACTTTCAGTTCAGTGGCGGAAGCGTTGGACACGCCGAACAGGGTGGCGGCCAGCAGAGCTACGAGTGCGAAACGTTTCATTTTTTCCTCCTTTTGCAATAACGAAAATAAATCATCTGACGCCTGGATGCAGTTAAGGCAGGTCTGGTCCAAAAAGCAAGCCTTTTTTGGCGTTTTTTGGGGTTGAAGTTTAAAAAATTTGACCGTTCAGTTTTTTTGACCGCCACTTTGAGGAGTGTCAAGCGGGTAGGCGATGAGCATGGCCCGTTTTTTGGCTGTCCCCATCATGCCGGTATGGCTGTTGAGACTGACCACCAGGTCCATGCTGCCGTCATTGTCCAGATCGGCCAGGCAATAATCCGTGACCGTGCCCTTGATCCGCGCGGTTTTCCACTCCAGGCTCATGCCGACCTCGTCCCAATACAAGCTGTGGATCTCGCCTTGGGGGTAGTCGCGGTAATTGGAAAAAATCTGCGCCGAGACCGAGACGTTGCGGCTGATGAGCAGTTCGTGACGCTTGTTTCTGTCTAGGTCGGCCACGATGCCGCGCAATGGTATAAAGACCCGGCTCATGGCCGCAGTGTTGGATCTTTCCGCCTGGAGCCCAGCCGCTGTTTCGAAGAAATCGACGCCAAGGTTGGAGCCGGCGTAGGTTTCCTCGGTCGTGGTCAGCAGCGCGCCGGTGGATGAAAAGACGCGCATGTGGTCGAGGTCGTCGATGAGGATAACCTGATGGCCATCGCCGGTGGGGAGAAACGTGACATTGTACACGGTGCCGCCCTGGGGCAGGTCCACGGCCGGGCCCAGCTCGTATTTGTCGTTCATCTTGGTGACGTGATGGATTTTGCTGTCCAGGTATTTGATCCGGCCGATTTTTTGGCCGACCAGGGTCGGCATGAAGGTCGGGGGCAGATTGATGACCCCGAGGTGCAAGGGAATGTTGTCGGTGCGGACAGCCAGGCGGTTGTTTTCGAAGGCGATGACCAAGGACCGGGGATCCTTGCCGAGCACGGCGGAAACGATCAGTTCGTCGCGTCCGTCCCGGTTCAGGTCAATGGAGTTCAGCCGGAGGTAATTGCGCCCCCGGGGGAGTTCGAGTTCGCTGACCGTGCTCATTTGCCCATTCGTGACCCGAAACGCCATGAGGGCGGAATCGGTCAGCATGAAGATTTCGTTTTTGCCGTCGCCATCGCCGTCGCAGACGACCATGCCACGCGAGGCAACGGGCAGCATCTGGCTGCGCCAGCGGCCCATGCTGGCGTCCGCGTCCTGATATTTGAGGGATGGGTTCGCATAGGCCGTGTTGCCATCCGTTTCGTTGACGATCAGCGCCTGATTCATGGGCTTGACGGCCTGGGTCGGCGCCGTGGCCATGGGCGCGGCGGTGCCCAAAATTTGACCGCTCATGGCCGTGGCCACGTTTTCCAGGCTGGGGATGACCTGATCAAGATTGGTCTGAATCGGGTAGGGCTGGTTTTCACCGCTGTCATCCAGGCGGTTGACATCCAGACTGCACTCCGTGCCCATGACGGTCATGGAACCCCAGACCAGATAGTCCACGCCCAGGGCCGAGCGGATTTTGGCGGCCCCCGTCGTGTCGGTGGGCAGGGTGGCGGCGGCTTTCTTGATCATGCCGGAGTCCAGGGCCGCAAGCCTGCCCGGCGCGCTCAGGCGGCTGGTCAACATGCTCTGGATGCCCTGGCTAAGATATTGGTATTCCTGCGGGCCATGCACGCCAAAGGGCAGGACCGCGAAGGTCTTGACCCCGGCCGAGGCCTGTGTGGCGATCGCGAGCAGGAAAAAGGCGATGAGAAGCTTCTTGAACATTGTCTCCTCCGGGAATACAGATTTAAGGCTTTGCCGGGTGGTCACACCAAGGTGGCCCTTCATGGTAAGGAATCCGTGGAATGTCAACAATGACCGGGGGCCACGATGGCGGCGCCAACGTCGCGACCCCGTTCGCCAACAGTATGACCAGGGCGGGAAAATGGTTTCCAGACGTGATTTGCTTTTTGGCATGGTTCGGAGGTTGCGTGGCGGCGAGGAAAAGCCCGTGTCCGGGATCGGGGCGGATATCGCGGCCGCCGACGCCGCCTATGCCCGTCGGGAACATGCCGTTGCCCGTGATCTGTACAAGGACATGCTCAAGTCCAATCGGGGGCACAAGGAGGCCCGGATTCGCCTGGGTCTGTGTCACTATCATTTGGGTGAGTACATCCAGGCCAAGGATACGCTGCTCATGGCCCTGCGGCAGCATCCCGGGGAGAGCCTCGCGGCCTTGTATCTTGGGCTGGCCTATGCCCGGCGCGAGCAGCTGGAAAAGTGCATGGATGCATGGAAGGGTGTCGTGCTGCGTGACCAAATCGATCTCATGCGCGAGATCAACGTCCAACGTGCCCTCTTTGAAACGGGTGAATCCTTGCGTGGCGCGGACGTGGCCGAGGCCGTGGAGCGCGTGGCGCGCGGATGATCGTGTTGCGAGCAGACGAGGTCTCGATCCATTCCGGATGAGCATGCGGTCCGTGTCTGGTTGTTTTGCGGTCGGCGTTTGTCTTTGATCGACCTTGGCCCCTGTTTCAAGGTCGCTACCCGTCGGGCCATGTTGATATCGCTTTGTCTGGCCGTGCTGTCTGGCTGGGGTAAAACACCCCGCTTCTTGCCATGAATCATGATCGAGGGCGCTTTCCCAGCGTGTTTCCT
>RZYB01000210.1 GCA_009930495.1 Deltaproteobacteria bacterium | reverse complement strand
GCCTTCTAAGCAATCGGTCGGGGGTTCGAGTCCTCCCTGGCGCGCCAAAAAATCAAGGGCTTACAAAAACAACCTGTAAGCCCTTTCTCTTGCCACCACGTCGCACAACTCTTCCAGGGTCTCTGCCTAAAGCACAGGCCCGGAACGTCCGGGCTTGTGCCTATGCGGGTCCGGGCCTCATCATTACATGCCGCGTTCACGTGACAGGTTTCCCAGGTACTCTGGAAGCGGTTAGGCCGTGGCGACGCGCCAAGGCATTCCGCCTTCAGGTTTGCATCTGGCGGAGTTACGCGCGTAACTCACCGCCACGGAATGCACGGCGTGTTCCTTCGGGTCCATGTCGCGCTTGGCAATGGTCAAAGCCTCTTTGACTCTGTGCAAAATTCAGATCCACCCCAGACTGGCCACGCTATCCTTGACCAACTCGTGGTCCATGCCCCGCGCCACAGCCGGTTGCAATTCACGAAAAATGCCCATGTGCCGCGTGTTGCCAACCCAAAAATTGCAGCTTACGGACAATTGATCGCGCTGCTCGAAAAATGGGCAGCATGGTTGTCTCGCATCCATCTCTGTGGGCGTGGTCCAATCCCGGCAACGGCGCTGGACCACTTCAGCATGAAGCGTACCGCGACAATGGTGGTGCTGATCCGGATCAAAACCCGGCAAGCCCCGCAACCGGCTGGTCTCAATTTTTCCCCATACCAATAACGCCCCTTGGCTTCCCAGGGGGCGTTGTTTATGCCCAAGGCTCATTTCAATCCTTTTTTCGAAACAAAAACAACGCAGTAAAGAGGTTTCAAGTGAACAATCGCGTCGTGCGCGCCAATATCCTGCTTTTATTGACGGCTCTAATCTGGGGGGCGGCCTTTGTCGCCCAGCGCCTCGGCATGGATCACATGGGCCCGCTGACCTTCAATGGCATCCGCTTCGCACTGGGCTCCCTGGCCCTGCTGCCCCTGATCCGGCACATGAGCAGTCGCCGCGCCACCCCGGCGCCACAGCTGACGGTCGTGCTCCGTGGTGGCGCGCTCATGGGGTGCGCCCTTTTTCTGGGCGCCTGGCTCCAGCAATTCGGCCTGTGCTACACCACGGCCGGCAAAGCCGGGTTCATCACCGGTCTGTATGTCGTGTTCGTGCCCCTGATCGGCATTTTTCTCGGTCACCGCTACGGCCTGGGCACATGGGCCGGGGCCGGCTTGGCCATTGTCGGTATGTATCTTTTGAGCGTGACCGAGACCCTAAGCATTGGCAAAGGAGATCTTCTGGTTCTGATGTCCGCCTTTTTCTGGGGCGTCCACGTCGTTCTGGTTGGCCGTCTGACCGAAGGCATCGCCGCCGTGGACGCGGTCAAGCTGGCGGCCGTGCAATTCGCCACGTGCAGCCTGATCAGCCTGATCGCGGCTCTCATTTTCGAACCGATCAGCCTGGCCGGTCTGTGGGCAGGCATCGTCCCCATCCTTTATGGCGGGTTCATGAGCGTCGGCGTCGCCTACACCTTGCAGGTCGTGGCCCAGCGTGACGCCCGGCCCGCGCCGGCGGCCATCATCCTGAGCCTGGAGGCGGTTTTCGCGGCATTGGCCGGCTGGATGCTCCTGGGCGAAACCCTTACCCCGCAAGCACTCATGGGATGCGCCCTGATGCTCGGGGGAATGATCTGGTCCCAAGTTCGTCCCTGAAGGTCGTGCCCACATGCCCACCGTCTTCATGCTTTCCAATCTTCGAAATTTCACCGTTCTGTCCTGGCTCATCCGTCTGGTCCCGGGCGTGTTGGTCGTCGCCATTCTTGGAACGGCCACGGCTTGGCAGCCTTCCGAACGACTCACCGTTATCCACGCGCCCCGAGCGATTCCGGAAATTCCCAAAAACTTATCCGGACTGACCTGGAACCAGGAAACCGGCACTCTCTTCGCCGTCACCAATGAGCCACAATACATCTTCGAACTCTCGCCCGAGGGCACTGTCCTGCGCCGCGTCGCCCTGCACGATTTCAAGGACACCGAAGGCATCACCCACATCGAGGGCCCATACTTCGCCCTGGTCGAGGAACGCAAAGGGGAGCTGTGCATTGTCCAGCTTCCAGCCAACGCCACGGAGCTACGCCGCGACGAGGCGACAAGCCTGAGTCTAGGCGTCGCCAAATCCAAAAACAAAGGCTTCGAGGGCATCACGTATGACCCCTCGAGCCGGACCATCCTCACCATGCGCGAGGGCAAGCCCTTCGTGTGCTTGTCCATCCCCCTCGACGAGCAGTTCCGTCCGGGTCCGGTCTGGCGAACGCCCTTGCCCAGGCTGCACGTCCGGGATGTCGCCTCCATTATCCGCGACCCGGACGGCACCTTGTGGATTCTGAGCGAAGCTTCGTCGCGCCTTGTCCATCTGGATCACACGGGCAAGGAACTGCGGCGATTCGCCCTCCGGGTCACGGGTCGATCCTTTCAGCCCGAAGGGGTCACGCGCTCCCCGGACGGCCGCATTTTCATCGTCGGAGAGCCCAACATCCTGGGCACATACAAGATCCCGGATTAGCTGCTACCCACGGGTAACCCGAACGCGAAGCGCGTCCTCGCGGGATCGCCACCCTGCGATCACCGAGGCAGGCGGGCTGCTCCGTCTCGGGGCTCATCTCCCAGACAACAAAACATTTGTGAAACATCTTCACGTGATCTATCCAAAAAAAATCATCGCCTGGATATATTGCGTGGTTTTCATTACATTCATGGATCCAGGCGAGACAGCCAGAAGAATTAGTTGACCATGACTTGCGACTTCAGTAGCAAAGCATCCGTCCGTCACTGGCAATTAATATCTATAATACATTATTCTTTGGGGAGATCATGCTACACTACGTATACATTTTTATCTGTATTTTTGTTTTTGCGTCACCTGTAATGGCAAAGGAAATTATCTTTGGAGTGGATACAAACTATCCACCCATGGAATCCATTGACGCAAACCAGCGCATCATCGGCTTTGGTCCTGATTTAATCATGGCCGCTGGAAAAGCCGCGGGCTTCACCCCGATTTTTCGCGATGTGGCCTGGACACAAATCTTTTCCGCCCTGGAAAACAAAGAAATTGATGCTGTTCTGGCATCCGTGACCATCACCGAGCCCAGAAAACGAAAAATGGATTTTTCAGACACATATTTCACATCATATCAAGCTGTTATTGTTAAAAATGAAGCAAAAACAAGCTCACTTGATGATTTGGCTGAAAAACGGATTGGCGCCCTGGAGGCCAGCATCAGCTACGATGTCTGCAAGGAGATCGCCAGACACGAAGGCGCAGTGGCCAAACCTTTTCCCCATCCCACGGCCGCCGTGGCGGCTGTCGAGAAAGGCCTTCTGGATGCTGCAATCATTGATGCTCCCGCGGCTTTTGGCCTTGTTCTCGATCACCAGAGATACTCCCAAACCCTCAAACTTGGTTTTCTCATCCCAACGGAAAATCCGGAATCATTCGGTGTCGCGGTCCGCAAGGGCGATGTCGAAACCCTGAAACTTATCAACAGCGGTCTGGCTGCCGTCAAAAGCAGCGGCGAATATCAAAAAATCTATGACAAATGGCTGGCAAAGGTGCCTTCCAAGCCCGAATCAAAAAGCTTTTTCAAACTTCCCTGGCTTTTTTGAATGCGCCCGAAAATAGCCTTCAAAACGTAAACGGCCGTCTTCCCTTCCACAGGGAAGACGGCCGTCATAAACACGTCCGACTGATACGCCTACACCGCGATCTCCGGATGAAACACATTCACGTCCTTCAGATCGTCTCTGAGATACGCCCGTTCGTTGGGGCCGAGAATGCCCAGGGACAGACAGATAAGGGTCCAGAGATGGACCACGCCGTAATGGCCGCCGTAATATTCGCTCAGTTCATGGATCTGGGCGTGGCAGTTATGGCAGGCGGCAATGCAGTAG
>RZYB01000209.1 GCA_009930495.1 Deltaproteobacteria bacterium | reverse complement strand
TGCATCCTTACCGCCCAGGCCGCCGAGGCCGTGCTCAAGGTTCGAGAAGAGCTGCGCCCCTTTGGTCTGAGCCTCAAGATTTTTGACGCCTACCGGCCCCAGCGGGCCGTGGACCATTTCGTGCGCTGGGCCCGCGACCTGGACGATACAACCATGAAAGGGACGTACTACCCCGAAGTGCGCAAGGAAGAGTTGTTCGACAAGGGCTATATCGCCGAGCGCTCCGGTCACACGCGCGGCAGCACCGTGGACGTGACCATCGTCGCGGTGGAGGACGGCGGATTCCGCGAATTGGACATGGGCACGGGTTTTGATTTTTTTGGTCCTCAATCCTGGCCCACGGACAGAACCATGGAGCCCGAACAGCGCGCCAACCGCCTGCTGTTGCGCCAAGTCATGACCAGACATGGCTTCAAGCCCTACGACTATGAATGGTGGCACTTCACCTTGAAGGACGAGCCGTTTCCGGACACGTATTTCGAATTTCCCGTGCGCTGACGCGGGGCGCGGAGGATTCATGCGCCACACCATTTCCGTTTTGGTTCAGAACAAGCCCGGCGTGCTGGCCGCCCTGGCCGCGACGTTTCAGCACCACGGCATCAACATTCGCTCCATTTCCTGCGCCGAGACCGAGCGCGAGGATGTTTCGCGCATGATTATCTGCGTCGAGGCGCGGGCCGAGGATGTCCGGGGGGTGATCGAGGAGATCGAAGCCCTGGAATTCGTGTCGCGCATGGAGGACTTGTCCGCCCAGGAGATGATCGACCGCGAACTGGTCATGATCAAGGTCCGCATCACGCCAGGCACGGTCAGCCAGATTTTGCAGATTTTCGAGGTCTTCCGGGCCGGAGTCGTGGACATGGGCAACGAGACCATTTCGGCCGAGCTGTCCGCGCCGTCGGGCAAGGTCGCCGGGTTGATTCGGACCCTGGCCCCACACGGCATCGTCTCCCTGAGCCGCACCGGGCTTATCGCCCTGACGCGGGGGGATGCGTGATGGCGGCGTCCGGGCCGGTGACGTCCCTGGACCGGATGGTGGACATGGTGCGCGCCAGGCACAAGCCCGTGCGCGTGGTCATTGCCGCTTGCGCCGAGGCCAACGCGGTCCTGGCCGGGTTGGAGGCTTTTCGCCAGGGTCTGGCCGAGCCCGTGTTCGTGGGTGACGTGGAACGCATGCGCGCCCTGTCCGAATTGGCGGATCGGGATTTTGCGGCGTTTCGTTGCGTGCACGAACCGGATGAGGCCAGAGGCCTCGGTCTGGCCCTTGATGAAGTGGAGCAGGGTCGGGCCGAGTTTTTGATGAAGGGCGGAGTCAAGACCGATGTGTTGTTGCGGGCCGTGCTCGGGCGCAAGCGTGGCGGCGCGGGGCTTTTGAGCCATATCGGCGTGTTCGCCCATCCGCGCGAGGAACGCCTGGTCATCGTCACCGACGCCGGGGTCAACATCGATCCGTCCCTGACCCGCAAGATCGACATCATCAAAAACGCCGTGGCCGTGGCCCAGGCCCTGGGCATGAGGCCGCCCAGGGTGGCCGTGCTTTCGGCCACGGAAAAGGTTTCGTACAATGGCATGGAATCGAGTCGCGACGGCGACATTCTGGCCCGGTTGTGCCGCATGGGCCTTTTCGGCGAGGTCCTGGTTGGCGGGCCGTTTGCCCTGGACATCGCCGTGTCCGCCGAAAAGGCGCGGGCCAAGGGCGTGGATCATCCCGTGGCCGGGCGGGCGGACATTCTTTGCGCGCCGAACATCGTCGCCGGCAACGTTCTCTACAAATCCGTGACCAGCCTGATGGATTTGCCCATGGCCGGCATCGTGGTCGGCGCCGGATTCCCCCTGGTCGTGCCCTCGCGCGGTGACTCGGATCGTTCCAAATTCTATGCCCTGGCCCTGGCCGCGTATTTGGCTGGTCACGAGGGGTGACCGTGAAGGGTGGACACATCGAAGCCGGGCGACTGCGTCCGGCTTCGTGCGTTTTAGAGGGCGCGAAGCCGCAGCAGGGCGTGATGCCTGAAGGCGGCAGAAACGCGGCGCATGAACTCCGTGGGCAACGTCGGGTACGTGTCGTTCAGGCGGTGGAGCCGCTGTCCGGCGGCGTCATCGAAAACGCGCAGTTTGGCGGCCAGTGCCTCGGGATTCTTGAACAACCGCGAGTAGTGGCGGATTTGTCTCCCCGCGTCGATGAGCACCGGCCCAGGCAGACCGACGACAACCTCATGCACGGGGCGCTCGAACCGTAAACCAGGGCTCACGGGCATAAGCCGAAGTTGCAGGTCCGGCCACAATCCGAATCCGGCCAGAACGTGCTCCTCGTCGGGCCAGAAGGTCATGCGCGGCCACGCCACGCCCCCGGCTCCCAGCGTTCTGGCCCTGGCGGTCAATCCGGGCAGGGCCGCCCAGTCTTCGGCGGCCAGGCGTTCGTCACTGTCCAGAAAAAATATCCATTCACCTTGGGCGTGCGCGAGGGCGACATTGCGCTGGGCCGCGAAGTCCTTGTCCAGTCTGCGGGCCAGGTGCCGTGTCGGACATGCCGCGTCTGGGCGGGGTGTTGGTGGCGCGTCGGCGTCCCAGACCACGATCATTTCCCGTGCCCAGGCCGGGATCGCGGCGAAGAACTCCTCCAGACGTGGTTCGTCCGGGTGCAGGATGGCCGCGATGGTCACGTCTTCGGGGTTGCCCGAGAGAGCGGGCTGGGTGTCGGGTTCAAGGCGTTCTGTTTTGAGGAGAAGGCGTTGCAGCGCCCGGTGCGTCTGACGTTCTTCTTCGGACAGGGTGGAGTTGAGGATCATCGTGCACTGGGCTGGGTTGCGCCCGAACGCATGGAGCAGGAGCAGGATGGCGCGCGGGGACGTATCGGCCAGGATGGTGTGTCTGCCGTCCGACCACCACGGGGCCTGCTCCGCAAGCGTTGGACGGACGTCAGCGGGGTTCAGGGTGCACACGGTCAAGGTGCGCTCGGCGGGCAGGGCCTTGGCCAGGGCCGCGGCCAGCGCGCCGTCGCCAAGGCCAAGCAGCAGGACGTGTTCACGGGGGGGCCGCAGCGCGGCCTTGAGCTCCCGGTCCGGGCAGGTTTCCTTCTTCGGAACCGGAGCCGTGGGGAAATGGTGGCCCAGCTGCCAGGGGATGAGCGCGTGGGTGTATTCGCGCAGTGCCTCGGTTCCCGGGTGCGGGAGGGGCGTGGGTGACTTCGGGGCGGTTTTGGTGGATGGCGCCATTGATCTGGACTACCAGAGCACCAATGTGAAGAAAAGTATGGATCAACTCGGAATATTTTGAAGTTTTAATTCTGGTTTCAAGGTCTGCTTGACGGAGGCGCTGGGTGAATTAGTCTATAAGATTGATTGCTCGTGTTGTGACATGACATTTTTTAACGTTGGTCACGAAAGGAGGTTGGCCATGACGCTCATGAAATGGGATCCCTGGCGGGAAATCGAGGACATGTTCGACCGGTACACCAAGGCCGTCGGTTGGCCGCGTGGCGGGCAGGAGGCCTTGGCCTCCACCGATTGGTCGCCACGGGTGGATATTGTCGAATCGGAACAAGAGTTCCTGATCAAGGCCGATATCCCCGGTGTGGAAAAGGACCATGTCAAGGTGTCCGTGGAAAACGGAGTGCTGACCATTCACGGCGAGCGCAAGAGCGAAACGGAAGAAAAGGACGCGAAATTCCACCGCGTGGAACGGTTCACCGGCACCTTTGTGCGGCGGTTCACTGTTCCGGAAAACGTGGATACGGAGGCCATCAAGGCGGTTTTCAAGGACGGCATGCTGACCCTGCATCTGCCCAAAACCGAAAAGGCGTTGCCCAAGGCCATCGACATCTACGTTGAATAGCCTCGGCCAACACGGCCTGGAGTTTGGCTCCGCTCGCAATCGGACCGGCCGCAAGGCCGGTTCGGTCGTTTTGGGGGCAGGCTTGGGCATTGGCCCCGGCGCCGGAGCATGGTATATTT
>RZYB01000208.1 GCA_009930495.1 Deltaproteobacteria bacterium | reverse complement strand
CCATGGGCAACGGAAAAAGCTATTCCAACTCAAAAATAGTCTTCAGATCTTCTTGGGCGGCGGGACTCGACACGTTCTTCGCGTAGATGGCGTGTAATTGCGCGATTCCTTCGCGCACCATCTCCTCGGAGGGATCGGCGGCAATACGGCAGACAATGCGGCCCAGCAACATTTTCACCGCGAAATATTTGAGTTTGAAAACTTTCTGTCCAAGGATGATTTCTCGCCAACGGGGGTGGGCCTGATCCGGGATATGTACCAGACCAAGTAAGGACACAAGATCCATCTGGTCCACGCGCCGCAAAAAGGCAATTTGCATGACCATGGGCAACAAAAGATCCCGCGATAGCGCATTCAGGGGCATGGCCAAAAATTTTCGGCGCAAGGGTTGTTCAAAAATCTCCAGCACGTCGCGCACAACCCTTGGCGCGCTGGCTGAGTACCCAACGCCACACGCATACATCGCGGCACCGTGCGCGACAATCAACGAGGTCAATGCGGTCAGGCTTTCGTTACCAGCCGCCGCATTCTGCAAGGCTGTCGCGAATGTATGCGTATCTGGAATGACCTGGTTGATCCCAAACAGCGGACTGACAGCCTGTAGTTCACCAAGAGAAAGGCTGGGAATTGTTTCTAAAAAAATTGTTGTGAAAATTTTTTCTTCCACAATATCAGCGGACAGATCCGACATGACAGAAATTTTTGCTTTCTTTACGACATGGTTGAGAATCTTGGAATATTCAGTGCGTTTGCCAACGATTCTTTCCAGAAATGTTCCAGCCCCATGAATAGCAATTTGTTCGATAATTTCTGGCCAATATGCCCGATGATTTGGTGCGTGCTGGCGATACACGGACAGTGTATGCAACTTTGCCCCTTTACGTGTCTGTCCCTGGGTATCGTAGAGTAATAAGGAAACCAATGGGTGCAGATTATCGCTTGTGCTCGTTTCTAAAAAAGCAAGATCACGATCCGTGTCATATTTCATGGAAACACCCGTGGAATTGAACAAAAAAATGAATAAAAAAACGGAAGCGCATGCGCTTCCATAATCCCCCTTTCGATACTTGAAGTGTCTTGTAACAGAAAAAAACACCCCGCGCAACACTCCGCGCAAAGAACGCACGCCCCGAACTCTCTCCATTTGGTTTGCCGCATCGCCATGACAACACAAAGACCGCTCCACATAAAGCGTGCGGACTACCTGGGAGAAATTCACGACGGGCGCCTTCCGGCACACCGGCATCGAAAATCACGATATGGAAAAACAGAGAGCTCAAAGGCGGGCGCTGCAACCCATCCCTTCCGGCTGGGTATTTCCTTCGAGGATTCCGGCATTCGATGGGCAGCGGTCTTTTCTGGAGTGTCGTCGGCAAAAGTACACAGTCTGAGCCCAACGGCGGCAACAATGCAAAAATTCCAAAGCAAAATCAGATGAATCGGAAAATAAAAAAATCTTGTCGATCAGGCACGATGGCCGTGCTTGGGCCCGGCCTCGACATCTCAGCGGCCGCGCAGCAGCCTCTTGTCCCCCACCCGCATGGTGATCTTTTCCTTGTCCAGATACTCCAGAACCGGGATGGCGAACTTGCGGGTCAGGGCGGTCAGGTCGCGGAAATCCTGGGGGCCCATTTCCTGGTTGGATTCGAAGAACCCCCGCACACGACCGATGATGTCGTCCATGGCCGAACGAGCATAGTAAAACTCCTCGCTGACCTTGACCAGCACCCCCTCTTCCTGGAGTAACCGGAACATCTGGGTCGTATCCTTGATGGTCAAGCCATGCTCTTCCAGGAAAGCCTTCGATGTCGGGGGCATAAGACCGGCCTGGAGATAGGTCGACTCGATCAGGGCACGCAGGCCGGTCTGATCCGAAGCCAGGGACACAACGTGATCCGGCAGGCGCAAAATATCGCCTTCAAGAACCATCTGCCCGGCCTTGACCAGCCGTTCCACCAAAAAATGCACAAGTTTCGGGTGCATGCCCTGCCCAAAGCTCGTCACCAGTTCGGCGCGCGAAACCCCCTGGCGCATGGGCTCACGGCGGTGGAATTCGGCCAGGTAGGACACGCAGTCCCGGCCCAGATCCTCAAGCACGTCCGCGCCGACAAACCGCTTGTCCTCGCGGTCGAACTGAAAGGCCTGCTGTCTGCCACCCAGAACTTGCAGGGTTTTTTCCAAAAGTCTGGATTCCATATCGGTCATGATGCGCAGTTCCGGCACGGTCAATCCCGTCCGCCCAGCCAGCCGCAACTGGGCCAACAACAACTCCTCGCCACCCATGCTCCCCAGGGATTGCAGGGTCTCCAGATCATGGGAATGGCGGCGGACCTTGCGACCCAAGGGATTGACGATGCGGCCGCCGGCCACGGTCATCAGTGGTGAAAAAGATCGGACAATGCACCGATCCCCGAACACGCCGGGCAGGGTCTGGGGGAAACGGACCTGACAAATGGCTGTTTCGCCCGGTTCCAGCTTGTCACGGTCAAGAAAAAAAAGCTTGGCCAGAATCTCGCGTGATCCGTGATGAAAATGGACCTCGGTACGATGTTTGAGCGGATTGGGCGAGGACGACAGGCAGGTCAGCTCCACGTCCCACACCGATGCCGGGAACAACGTCTGGGGATGCGCCAAAACTTCGCCACGCTCCAGATCCTCCACGTCCAGACTATGCAGGTTCACGGCCGTGCGCTCCCCGGCCCTGGCCACGTCCGTGGATGCGCCATGAACCTGCAGGCCTCGCACCTTGGATTTCAACCCGGCCGGATAAATCTCGACATCCTCGCCCACGCGCAGGGCACCGGAAATGGAGGTACCGGTCACCACCGTGCCATGGCCTTTCATGGTGAAAACGCGGTCGATGGGCAGGCGGAACAAATCCGAACGCCGATCAGGGGCAAAGGACGACGCAAGAGCTGCGATGCGGGAGCGCACTTCGTCCAGGCCCGCGCCGGTATGGGCAGAAACAGGCAGTATAGGCGCGCCTTCCAAAAACGTCCCGACCAGATAGGCCGTCACTTCCTCCGTGACCAATTCCAGCCAATCCGCCTCGACCATGTCCGTCTTGGTCAGGGCCACCAATCCGGCTCTAATGCCCAGCAGGGAACAAATTTCCAAATGCTCGCGGGTCTGGGGCATGATGCCCTCGTCGGCGGCGACGACCAGGAGGACAAAATCAATGCCCGCCGCCCCGGCGACCATATTTTTGACGAAACGCTCATGGCCGGGAACATCGATGATGCCCAGACGCACATCCGGGGTCAGGTCCAGATAGGCAAAGCCCAACTCGATGGTGATACCGCGCTTTTGCTCCTCGGCCAGACGGTCACAATTGATTCCGGTCAGAGCCTTGATCAGACTTGTCTTGCCATGGTCGATATGACCGGCCGTTCCCATGATGACAGGCATGCGTGTCTCCTAGCTGCGGTAAAACGCGGTGTAGGCCTGGACCGTGGCGTACAGGTCGGCCTTGGAACTGATCTCGAAAGGGCTGTGCATGGACAACACGCCCGGACCGAAATCAATGATCTCCATGCCGTGCACGGCCAACTCCTTGGCGACCGTGCCGCCGCCACCTTCATCGACCTTGCCCATCTCGGCCATCTGCCAGGGAATATCGTCCTGGGACAAGAGATTGCGGAACCACGCCACGTACTCGCAATCGGCCTCACTGGCTCCATATTTGCCGCCATGACCGGTAAATTTGGAAAATACCGGACCAAAGCCCAAAAGCGAGGCATTATATTTATCATGCACGTCCTGATAATCCGGGTCCAGCGGCGCGTGCACGTCCGCGGACACGGCCTTGGTCCGGGACAGGGCATGCCGGACCTGCACATGGGGCTCCCAGGCATCGAGGATGTCGGCCAGGGCGTATTCCAGAAAACGGGACTTGGCTCCGGTGGCGCCATCGGACCCGATTTCCTCCTTGTCCCAAAGCAGCAGGATCTGGGT
>RZYB01000207.1 GCA_009930495.1 Deltaproteobacteria bacterium | reverse complement strand
CCTGCCCACCATGACCAACCAGACCGCCCCGCTCTACACCCCCGCCGAATGGTTGACCGCCCGCACTGCAACAGTGCGGTAGCTCTTCGGACGCTTACAACGGAAGTCGCACCCCAAAGTATCGTGCGCATCGGCACCGCAATATTCGGGATCGGGGACGCTGACCGGCTGGTTATTCTTTGATCAGCCAGCAAGGGTTGACGAAATTCGAGTTGAAATGGTTCCGGCCGTGGATAACGAAGCAACTGCCATAACAAGCAAGAAATCAACTCTCAGTTGGGAATGAAACTGAGCCAAGTGGATCGCGGTTGTCTTGCATGGACGATTGTCCGGTTACCGTTTAACGCCAACCATCAGGATGCGATGGCTTGCCTGATTGTACGGGGAGAAATCGACGTTGCCATAGATGTTGTCGATTTCGAGCCCTGCGGCCTGAAACATTTTCTCGAACTCGCGGCGAGAATACAGGCGATGATCGATTTGGCATGTCTGGGTGGCCCCATTTTTAGCCCTTGTGAACGTGCTCCTGAAGCGCTTGGCTTGATCGTCCCAAATGATTTGCTTGCGAATGACGCCGTCTTCAAAGACGGCGTTGTTGGCTTTTGCGTATTTTCGCAGATAGGCGGCGCGGTTGTTTTGGGTAATGAGAAGCCGTCCGCCCGGTTTCAGTGCGCGGGCGAACAGGCGCAGGGTCTCCAGGTTTTCTTTTTCGGAAAAGTATCCAAAGCTATTGAACCAGTTGCAGACGGCGCCATATCGACCGACTTCGGAAAGGCTGCGCATGTCTTCGCGCCGGAATACGCCGGGAAGCCCTTCTTTCATGAATCGTCTTTTTGCCTTATGGATGAACAGCGGCTGCTGATCGATGCCCGTCACTGTGCACCCGCGCCGGGCCAACTGGATGGCCATTTGGCCATCGCCGCAGGGAATGTCGAGAACGGGCGTCCCCTTGCGGAGCTTCAGGGCCTGCCAGACGAAGTCCACGTGGTGCAGCAAAACGTGGTTTGGGCCAAACCAGCAGTCTGCGAAAAAGTCATGAAACCATTGTTTGGTTTTTGGGTTAGCCATAACGCGAATGATACTAAGGAACCCTGAATGAGAAAGCAACCTGGCGGGTCTTTTGGGGGGCGTATCTGCGATTAGGTGCAAGATTTCAGCCTGAATGCTGGACAACGAACGGGCCCTGTATGTAGTCCACGCTTTAGCGTGCGGCTGTCTTTTCGCCCTATAACATGGGACGATGCACAGAATCGCAGATGCCCCCAATCTTCAGGAGGTGAGCACCCACGGGAGAAGAAACAATCCCAGCGCCTTCTTCTGCCGTGTCCGGCCTCCGTGCGCCATACGCGCCAGACGGCTACCGCCATCACGGTGCAGGGGACCGTTCAGACCAGTCCGAAGACCCAACCCGGCGGGGTCCGCGCGGCCTTGGCCAGTCCGGCGCACCAGCCATCGGCAGAAACGAAGACCACCTAACCGGAGACGCAGGTCCGTGTCAGCGGCGCGACAACCTCCCAAACGGTTTACCGATTGTCTTGGCTGGACGATGAAGGGTGGTGGGACTGGCGTAGCGCTCGGACAATGAATGACGGATGGAGTTCCGGCGTTAATAATCCTCGTCGTTGTACCACGGGCGATTGCCCCGGATAGGGCGTTGACCCGGCACGGGGCTGCCTGTCGCTTCGTCGATGGGTCTGCCCCACGGGTCCGTGGGGCTCGAGGTGGCGGAATCCAAAGCAGCTCCGGCGAGCACGGCCCCGCATACAATCGTCGTCATGCCGACGGCGTCCAGCGTGACGGTGATGGGGGTGGCGAGCGCACGAAGAGTGTAATCGCCCAGCTTGTGCAATTGGCTTTTCGGGATGTAGATGTCGCCGGTGGCTTCGTGGTAGCGGTATTCCACTCCCCGGGCAGCCAGATCGTTGGTGCCGACGGCGGTATTATCGGCCTTGACCCATTGGTCTGGATCGGTGGCATCCCAAAGCGCCGGGGTGGCGCATGAAACCATCAGGGCAGCTAGGCAACCCCCAATGGCCGGCCTCATCAAGGTTTTTGACTTCATGCCATCTCCCGTCCGCATGTTCTTTTCCATATGCCCATAATGTAGACAAACGCCATGCCATCCTCAACAGAATGTCAAAGTGGAATGTCAATATCATGAATACACGACAGGCTTGGCATTTTGAGCGGAAGTCAATATCGTGCTACATCATGATAATAACCAAACCGTTTTGCGTGTCTTTAGTCTGTACGTGGCCGCTGTGTTTCAATGCGCTCACGGCTCTGGCGTTTCCCAACAACGATCTCAATCTCTTTCCGGCGGATGCACGGCCGGTTCCCATAGCCGTTCACGAGTTTCCGGCCGGTATCCGTGAGATGGAAGATGAAGCGACCGGAGTGGAATCCATGGTTTTTCGGGATCGGGTCGATGGCCAGAACGTCGTGTTGCGGCTGCGCAATACGGGCGCCGAGATGTTGTCGGCTGAACTGCAGATCGACGGGGTGGTCCGTGCTTCCCGGCTGCCCGGGACGACGGCCGGCCGTTGGTTCATCGGCGTGGAATCCGCCGATTTGAACATGGATGGAATCATGGATTTCATGATCACGCAATGGAACGGGGGCTGCGGCCGGGCGGCCGGCGGGCAGCAAATCGCGTTTCTCCTGTCCGTCGGAGAAGGGTATCGGTCGGCCATGATCGCAACGGCCTATGCCCACCCGGAGAATTACGTGACGCTGGACGGCAAGCCCTGCTTCATCCACACCGCCGACGAAGGACTGGCCGGGTGCCGGGATGGATTCGGCCATGATTTCTATGTTCACAATATCCTGGCCTTTGCCGGTGGCGAAGTCCGGCTGGACAACGCCCTCCATCCGGGGTTTCCGGTAATTCAATGGGACCAGAACGCAATCGATCACAACAACGATCCCAGGGCTTTTGAGTGGAAAGAACCGTTGGGAGCCGAAACGGCATTGTTGAGCGATGAGCAGAAGCAGCAGCTGCTTTCGGCCGTTCAGGCGGAAATATTCCTTAACCCGGGGCCGTAAACGGGTGAATGCTCCCGGATCGTGGATCTATCGTTTGAAGGTCGAATAGGCGGAGGCCCTTGGATCGAAAGGCGGAAGCAGATGGCGGAATGTTTCTCAACTGGAATCGTGCGGAAAAACGTCCCGCCCCCGGATGGTCCGGTTCAATCCAGCGCGAAGACGGCAATATGAAGCCGTGCGGCGGATGGCTTGCCTGGATTCCGGCCGTGGGCTTGTGCGCCGGGGCTATGCAAGTCCGGCCGGTGGTTGCCGCGGATGCGGTTGTAATGCACTCCGCGATTGCCCTCACGCCGGAACAAGTCGAGGCCTTGACGGTGCCCCCGGAGCGGGCCGACCGGGTTGAACCCGTGAAGAAAGGGGTGAGCGGGTTGTCGGTCAACGCCGGGTCGCGCTACGAGGCGCTGGCCTTTTATCATGCCGTTTATGGGGCGTCCGAAGGGTTCCTGGACCGCATGGGTTGGAACGGCGACACGGCGAACTGCCTAGCGGGGAGCGTCGCGCCGGCTTACCACGACGACGTCTTGCGGCGCATCAACTATTTCCGGGCGATGGCGGGGTTGAACGCGGATATCGCGTTCAATCCGACAAAGAACGCTAAGTGCCAAAAGGCGGCGTTGGTCATGTCCCGCAACAACAGCCTGTCCCACACGCCTCCGAGCAATTGGTTTTGCTGGAGCCAAGACGCCTACGATGCGGCCAGTTCGGCCAATCTGTCGTGGGGGTCGTACGACTACACCGGCCCGCTGGCCATCGATGGCCAAGTCCAGGATTCCGGCGCGAACAATTTGCCGGTGGGCCATCGCCGTTGGCTGCTGTATTCCCGTGCGCGGGAGATGGGCAACGGCGGCGTGCGCCAGCAGGGGGGCTACGGCGGTTCCGCCGCGATCTGGGTGATCGGCGATTTCAATCCAGCGCCGTCGCCGCCGCGAACGGTGGC
>RZYB01000206.1 GCA_009930495.1 Deltaproteobacteria bacterium | reverse complement strand
GCGCTCAATGATCAGCACCCACATCCAGCACGAGGCAAAAATCAGAGGGACCATGACCAGCCCTCCGGGGCGCAGGTAGTCGTAGGTTTGGGACAGGAACTCCATGAATTTTTCCTAGCTGCAGGCCGATTCGCGGTAGATGATGTTGGTCAGGGCCACGGCCTTTTCCTCCATGTCGCCGATGATGTGGTCCACGCGGCGGTTCAAAAAGGTATGGACAAGCATGATGGGAATGGCCACGCCCAGACCGAGCATGGTCGTGACCAGGGCTTCGGAAATGCCGCCGGACATCATGCGCGGATCGCCGGTGCCGTGCAGGGTGATGACGTGAAAGGTGCTGATCATGCCCGTGACCGTGCCCAGAAGTCCGAGCAGCGGGGCAATGGCACCGAGCATGTTGAGCATGGGCAGGCAGCGTTCCAGCCGGGGCAACTCCTTCAAAATGGCTTCCTGAAGGATGCTTTCCAAGGTTTCACGGGCCTCGCTCCGGGCCGCAAGACCGGCCTTGAGCACATTGTACACGGGACGGTCTTTCTTCTCCCGGACCATGTCGTCGCATTCCATCCACCGGCCTTGCTGGGCCATGGTGTTGACCTTGCCCATGACCCGGTCGGCGTTGTCGTGAACGCGCTTGAGAAAAATCATCCGCTCCACGCTCATGATCAACGCGACAAGGCCGATAGCCAGAATGGGCCAGACCAGAAGGCCGCCGTTTTTGATCTGGTCCGTCAGGGAATTGGTGTGCACGATCTGGCGCAGGGCCGCGCCGCCGGTGATGTCCAGACTGACCGCCTCGGCCTGCCCATGGAAGTACTGATCAAGAGCGCGCCGCGTAAGCCAGTCCGGCAGGGTCGGCAGGGCGAAAAAGCGTCTGGTGTCTTCCGAGTAGCGCAAGAACCCCGTTTCCTGGCCCTTCATGTAAGCCGCGCTGAAAGGGCCGACGGTCAAGATGGAGCATTCCTCCTCCTGGCCGTTTCGGCCGACGACCGCACCCTGGCGCACGACAACCTCGGCGGACCGGGCCATTTCCTCGAAGTAGGCTTAGGTCAGGATTGTGGCGTCGCGCAGATCCGGAAAATGGTCCTTGTCCATGAGGGGCTGCAAACGATCCACGCGTTGCGGCGTGATCGCGGTCAGAGGAGACTGACGCAGGGATGCGTCCAGATCGCGGGCCGCCACGCGCAGGGTGCCCGTCAGTTCGCGCAGGCCCATTTCAGAATCGGCCTGGGTTTCGCTCAGCTCTTTTTTACGCGCGTCCAGGGCCAGCAGCGCGGTGTTCACGCTTTCCAGCTCGGCCGCCATGGCCTTCACCCGCCCTTCCAGGCCGCCGACTTCGCGTTCCAGGGTCGCGCGGTCTTCAAGGATGCGCCGCGTGCTTTTCTGGGATTCGGCCTGGGCTGCGTCGTATTCGGCCTGGGCCTTGCGCGAGGCCGCGCGCATGTCCTCGGCGGTAGCAGGCAGGGCGGAAAACGCCAGCACACATGCAGCCAGACAGAGCATTGTGGACCAAAGGGAAAAATGTGTCTTTGTATTCATTGCGTTCACCGGAATCCGGGGGGCGTAAGGTTGATGTTCGTGGTCGCCGCCATTGATGCGTTCGGGACAGCGGCGCGTTGGGTTATACGGACGCGCGATCATTGGACGTCGATCCGGCCGATGGGCAATTTGACGAGATCCGCCGTCCGTTCGCGGCGGGCGATTTCCATGGCCTTGACGACCTCGGCCTGATCCTCGTCCGGCAGGGACACAAACCCCTTGGCCTCGCGGTCATAGCGGCCGACCTTGCCTCCGCCCGGAGTGCGGCAGAACAGGCTGACCCGGCCCAGACGAAGCACGTCCAAAAGAAGCGCCTCACCATCCAGGGACGCCGTATCCTGATAAACCTCGACACTGCGGCCGTAATCGGCCTCGATCTGCAGGGCTTCCATGACGCGTCGCGCCTTTTCCGCGCCCGATGCGTCGGGACGCGCGAGAAGTTCGTGCAGGCCGGCGATGCGCTCCGAGCGTTCCTTGGGCAGAAAAGGGATGTCGCGGGCAATGAACCGTTCCAGGTCCGCCACCGTGTTCTCCAGGAAGGGCTGGAGCTTTTGTTCGTATTCCTGGGCGCCGGCAATGCCGCGTTCCGTTTCGGCCACGAGTTTTTGCTCCACGGCCAGCCGTTCGCGCGCCGAATCCAGCGCCTGGCGGACACGTTTTTCTTCCTCTTGGGAAAATTGATACTTGCTCTGGAGTTCGTTCTTGCGGTTTGACCAGTCGTCTTCCTTGTGCTGTGTCTGCTGGCGCACCTCGATGGACTGCTCCAGGGTCTCGCGGACCTGCCCCGCGTTTTCGGCCCGCGTGGCGCCTCCCGTCCCCAGAACTACGGCGCAGCCAATGACCAGGGCGGCCAACGGCGCGTGGATTCGGTCTGTCTTCATGTCCATTCCTTGTTTCGCTGACGTGAAGGCGTGAAAAAAAGGCGACTTTCACGATTCATGAATTTTTTATGCCTGCCGTCAGATATTTTGTTTTTTGTTTTCGGCGGAATTTGCCGTGATTCTCATTTTTATTTTTAGCTTCAGTTAACTCGTCAGCCCCGTGGATTCCCCTTTTTCAGACCACGGCGTCATCGCCAAACAGCCCTCAAAACCAAAGCCATTTTTATAGCATTCTATTTTACAAGAAGTTATTGATTTGGCTCGGCTTCAAAAAAGGGACGCGGCACAAATGCGCTGCGAAAGGACTCTACGGATAAATTTAGCAAAGACTAACTCTTGAAGCCAAAAAACAACGCCAAAAGCCAAATACGACCGGCAAAAGCCATATTTGGCCCGCATTTGAATTCTCGTGCAAAATCGCCCAGACGCCCCCTCCCATGCGGGCGAAACACCCACGTTCCCAGGGAGAATTCATGGCGCGATCGAAAGGTGAATTACAGACCAGGGGCCCCAAAAATTGTCGGGAAGGAGCCCGACCACGCGACTCTCGCGGTCGCGTGATCGGGCCATGTTCGGGGTGGGACCAGTTTCATGAATCATGTCACGACTGGCAAAGTCGCCCAAGGACTCGACCCGAGGGCTCGGAAAAAATCAAGTGGGAGCGTTCAGCGGCCCAGGGCCAAAGCCCATTTGCGCAGAATTTGAGGATATTCGATAACGCTGGAATCGATGTACAGGGGCAGGGCATAGACGGCCATGTCCCGGATGGCTTTGATTTTGGCAAGATCAGGCGTGGTCTGGAGCTGCCGCGCCAAGGCCTGCTGCACGGCCGTGGCGTCTCCGGTCATGACAATGACGTCCGGGTTGGCCGCCAGCAGCGGAGAAAGGTCGGCCTCGCCCTTGATCTTGCGCACGGGGTAGTGACCATTGGATGCCTCGGCTGTTCCCTTGAACGCGTCACCGACATTGGCGCAGCCAAGGGGGCCCAGCAAAAATTTGTCCGCATAATACCGTGGGGATTCGACGCGCAGCAGGCATTTCCCGGTGTCCGGCTGGTAGGTGCCATTGATGATGACGACGGTTTTTCCCTTGGCCGATTGCGGCAGGCCGGCCTGAACTTCCGCGAGTTCCTTGGTATGCTTGGCAATCAACTCCTCGCCCTGTGCTTCCCGGTTCAGAAGCTTCGCGGTCTGGCGGATGGCCGTATCCAGACCCTGGGAAAAATCCACGTATTCGATGCTGGCGCCCGAATCCTTGAGCAGGGGCACGACGTTTTCCGGCTTGAGACCGGGCGTGAACAGACAAAACTGGTCATTTTTTTCGATAATGACCCGGGAAATGCCGTGCGTTTTCAGCGCCCCAGGCACGGCGTTTTTTCTGGCCGTGGTCACGCATTTGGGGCAGCCGACGGGCTGGGACACGGTTTTAAATTTATCGGCCATGGGCCACAGCGAGGCCCGCACGGACATGCACTCTGGCAGCACGCCAAGATTATAGGCAATATCCACAACCCGGTCCCCGACCATGACGGCGGGCAGGGTTTCGATGGTCGTTGTTTTCGGGGCGGCCAGAACCGACGAGGGG
>RZYB01000205.1 GCA_009930495.1 Deltaproteobacteria bacterium | reverse complement strand
CAGCAACTCGCTGTGTTTGCCCTGTTCGACCATTTTTCCTTCATCAAAGACCAGAATGGTGTCCGCGCCGACGATGGTCGAGAGGCGGTGGGCAATGACGATGACGGTCCGATCGCGGACCAGGGCGTCGATGGCCCGCTGCACCGCGACCTCGCTTTCCGTGTCCAGGGCGGCCGTGGGTTCGTCCAGGATGACGATGGGCGCGTTTTTGAGGATGGCGCGGGCAATACTGATGCGCTGACGTTCGCCGCCGGACAGGCACCCGCCGATGTCACCGACCCTGGTCCGGTAGCCGTCGGGCAGACGGGTGATGAATTCATGGCAGTGGGCGGCGCGGGCCGCATCCTCGACCTCGGCGTCGGTGGCGTCCGTGCGGCCCATGCGGATGTTGTTCAAAATGGTGTCGTCAAAGAGATAGACGTCCTGGAAGACGACCGACACGTGGCCCATGATGGTTTCGGGCTCCATGTCGCGCAGATCCACGCCGCCGATGCGCACGGCGCCGTTTTGCGGATCGGCATAGCGCATGATGAGCCGCGTGATCGTGGTTTTGCCCGATCCCGAGGGTCCGACCAGGGCCGTGAGGGAGCGCGCGGGCAGGACGAAGGTCACGTCGCGCAACACGGTTTCCGTGGTGCCACCGTAGGCGAAGTCCACATGCGTGAAGGAGATGTCAAAGGCCTCCGGCGTGTTGGACGGGATCGGCACGGGCAGCGGAGACACGGCCAGAAGCTGTTCGACCTGCTCGAAGCCGGCTTCCATGTAATCGAAGACGTCGGCGATGTTGAAGAGCAGCACCAACGGTTCGCTGAAGCGGGCCACGATGATCAGCAGCGCGGCCAGGGCCGCCACGTCCAGGCTTCCGGTCAGGACGAACCAGACACCGAGCGCCAGGACCAGGATCAGGCCGATCTGTACCAGGGACGAGGCCACAAGCCCGAGGAGCATTTTGAACTGTTGCGTTTTTTCCTGAACCTCCTGCAGATGGGTCAGGGAGTCCTGCAGCCGCTTGGCCTGGGCTCCGGTCTGACCGGTGGCGCGCAGGACTGGCAGCCCCTGGATGTATTCGATCAGCTCGGACGAGGTGCGGGCGTGGGCCCGGGCCAAAACGCGCATGCTTTCGCCGGTGTTGCGTCGCCGCCAATGGTAGATGGGCACGGCCACAAGAAAGAGGAGCACCATGGCCAGGGCCAGCCGCCAATCGACAAAGAGCGTGACCGCCAGGGCCACGGCCGGCGTGACGATGGTGCTGATGAAGGTTGAGGAGAGCATGCCCATGGGCGTGACCACTTCGTCCACGTTGCCGGCCAGCACGGCGGACAGTTCGCCGGTGCGTTTGCGATACAGCTCTTCCATGGGCATGCGCCGCAGCTGGTCACCCAGGGTCACGCGCAGGGAATGGGTCACGTCGGCCAGGGCGCTGGAATAGTCGAAGTCCCGCGCTTTCCAGCGCAGCACCGCGTCGATGACGGTGCACAGGGTCAGGACGCCCAGCCACATGGTCATGGCGGACGTGTGCATGGGTGCGGCCAACACAGCGGACAGCAGGGGATAGAAGCAGGCAAAGGCCAGACCCTGGACGGCTGCGGAAAGAACGGAAAAGAGCATGCTGCGGCGCAAAAGCGGCGCCTGATCGCCCGCCGCCTGCTGCATGCGTCGCCATGTGGCGGACAGGGGCGGGACGGGGCGTATGGATTCGGTCATGGTGTTCATGCGGGTTCCTCGTCAGGACCGGTTGCGGTGTTGCGGCCCAGGGTCCAGCCCTGGGCGTGTTCGTAGTTGCTCCACAGACGGGCGTACACGCCGTCCTGGGCGATCAGGTCATCATGAACGCCCTGTTCGGCCACCCGCCCCTGGTCCAACACCACGATCTGATCCGCGTCGCGGATGGTGGACAGGCGGTGGGCGATGATGATGACCGTGCGGCCGCGCATGAGGTTGGCCAGGGCCGCGATGAGAGCGGCCTCGTTTTCCGGGTCGGCAAAGGCCGTGGCCTCGTCCAGCACGACCACGGGGCAGTCCTGGAGAATGGCGCGGGCGATGGTGATGCGTTGGCGCTGGCCTCCGGACAGACGTGTGCCCCGGTCACCGGCCTGGGTGGCGTACCCCTGGGGCAGGGCGGAAATGAAGTCGTGGGCCTGGGCCGCGCGGGCGGCCTGTTCGACCTCGGCATCCGTGGCCTCGGGTTTGCCCATGCGGATGTTGGCGGCAATGGAATCGTGGAAGAGAAAGGTGTCCTGAAAGACAAAGGCCACCTGGCGCATGAGGTCTTCGGGATGGATGTCGCGCACGTCCGCGTCGCCCACGCGCACCGAACCGGCGCGCACGTCCCAGAAGCGGGGGATCAGCTTGGCCACGGTGCTTTTCCCGGCTCCGGACGGCCCGACCAGGGCGGTGACGGTGCCGCTTGGCACCTGGAACGAGACATTCTCCAGAGCATCTTCCGTGCGTCCTTCGTAGGCGAAGCGCACTTGTTCGAAGGCGACCGAGGCGTCGCGCGGCAAACGCCGGCCCTGGGACACGGGGAGGATGGGCGCGGCCTGCACCTCCTGGATGCGCAGGGCGCTGGCGTTGGCCTTGCGGATGAAGTGATTGAGCCACATGAGCGGCGTCAGGGATTCGGCCATGCCCGCGCCCAGCAGCAGGATGGCGGCCCAATGCGGGAAGTCGAGGCTGCCGCCGCCGTACAAGAGTGCTCCGGCAATGGACAGGGCCAGCAGGGTCGGCAACGGGCCGAGGATGACGATACTTGTCTTGGCGCTGGTGCTCGACACTTCCAGCCATTTGGCGAGTACGTCCCGGAAACCGTCCAGGGCCTTTTGGTAGCGTCCAAAGGACGACGTGCCGTCGTCAAAGGTCCGCACCACGGGCATGGCCTGGACGAATTCGATGACCGTGTTGGTGATTCGCTCCCGTTCACCGTCGTAGCGGCGCTGGAGTTCTGTATGGTCGCGCATGGCCAGGCTCACCGCTGCGGCGCCGACGCCGAGCAGGGCCAGGGCCAGCAGGGCCAGCCGCCAGTCGATGATCAGCAGCAAAAGCAGGGTGACTGCGGGGCTGGCCAAGCTTCGTCCGAGCATGGGGGTGGTGTCGGCCACAAAGGCGTGCAGGCTTTTGACGTCGTCCTGCAGGACCTTGGAGATGGCCCCGGACCCGGCCTGCAGCAGGTAGCCCAGGGGCGCCCGCGCGAGGCGGTCCGCCAGATCCGTGCGCAGGATGACTTCCAGTCTGAAGGCGGCCAGATGGGAAATGGTAAAGGCCTGCATGATGAGGCAGAAGCTGGCCACGGTCAGGACAATGGCCAGGACGGCCCAGACCCAGGGGGTGGGGTGCGGGGCGAGCAACTTGCCCAGGACGACCGCCAGCGTGGCGACCGCGCCCAGCCCGGCCGTGGCACCCAGGGCGGCTAGGCCCATGGCCAGATGAATGCGCGGGCGGATCGGGCGCATCAGGGCCCAGATGCCGCGTTTGGGCGTTTCCACGGTCGTGGCCGCGCCAAGGGGGCGGGCGGACGCGCAGTGGGCCTGTGCGGATGTATTCATGGATGACCTCCGGAAAAGATGAATTCCGGGAGATCATGGGCAATCCGGGGCGCTTCTTCCACCCCGCAAGGGAGAAAGTCTGCCGCGATCGGGAAAGGATGCGGCCGGGGGGCGCATTGCGCGGGCCTGTCGGGACGGGGATGGTGATTTCGTGGGACGAATACGATTTATAAAGCAAGGCAGCGTTTAAAAATGGTCTGGATCGCCGCATACCCTGCGGCCGTTCGTATTGAAATAATCCCGCGCGAAGTTTCGGCCGCTGGTGACTTGAGAATCCGACATCGTGGGTCTATGCGGTTTTGACCCTTTTCCCGCCGAAGCGTTCCGGCGCAATGGAAAAATCCGGCCTTGTGAGGAACATGAACGAAACCAAGCCTTCTCCCTGTGTTGATTCCGATCCCGCCGCGCGGGAGTCTGGAGGTGCTCTTTCTGGCACGCGGCCTGACCTCGGCTGCGCCACAGGTCCGGGATT
>RZYB01000204.1 GCA_009930495.1 Deltaproteobacteria bacterium | reverse complement strand
CGCGTCCGTCTGAGCGATCCGGCCAGCGGCACGGCCAGCGAACTGGAATTTTATTGCGGCGGCTGGGGCTATTCACCCTGGGCCGTGCAGAATCCGGCCCGTCTGGAACTGATTCCGGACAAAGCCGGCTACCGGGCCGGCGAAACGGCTTCCGTCCAGATCCGCTCGCCCTTTGCCGGCAAGGCACTGGTCACGGTGGAAGGCCGGGACGTGGACTATCTGCAAACCGTGGAACTGACCGGCAACACGGCCCAAATCCACATTCCCGTCCGCGAGGACTGGCAGCCCAACCGCCACCTAACCGTGACCCTGGTCCGCCGGGGAGCGGACATCCAGCCCGGCAGTCCGGGCCGGGCCTTTGGCGCCATTCCGCTCTTCGTGGACAGCCTTTCCAATAAGATGAACGTGGGCGTCACGGCTCCGGCCGAGATCCGTCCCGAAACCGACCTGCGCCTGGAAATTCAGGCCACGCCCCATGCCCGCCTGACCGTGGCCGTGGTCGACGAGGGCATCCTGCAACTGGCCGGAGGACAGAATCCCGACCCCTTCGCCCATTTCTACGCCCAGCGCGCCCTGGACGTGGAGAGCTTCGACAACTTCGCCCTGCTCTTTCCGCACATTGCCCTGGCCGTTCCCCTGGCTGGCGGCGACGAGGCCCTGGGCGCATCGGCCTTCATGCGCACCGAGGGCATCCGCCGGGTCAAACCCGTGACCTTCTGGTCCGGCTGGCTGACGGCGGACGAAGGCGGCAAGCTGGCCCACACCGTCCATCTGCCCGATTTCCAGGGGGCCCTGCGCGTCGTGGCCGTGGGGCACAAGGACAAATCCTTCGGCACGGGCGTGGCCCTGACCAGGGTGCGCACGCCGCTCGTCCTGACCCCGACCCTGCCCCGCTTCCTGGCCCTGGGCGACGAGATCGCCATCCCGCTGACCGTGCGCAACGACACGCCCGCTACCGGAACCTTTTCCGTCAACGCCAGCGTGGACGGCCCAGCCACCCTGGGCCAGATGCCCGAGCCGCTGTCCATCGCCACGGGCACCGAAAAAACCGTGTACCTGCCTCTGCGCTGCGGCCAGGTCGAAGGCGCGGTCCACATCGCGATCACGGCCACGGGCAACGGCGAAACCACGACCGTGCGCGAGGATCTGGACCAACGCTCACCCCTGCCCGTCCTGCGGACCATGACCAGCGGCGGGCTCAAGGAGGCGGACGGCGAGTTGGACACGACCGCGCCGGACACGCTCCTGCCCGGAACGGTTCGGCGCACGGTGCGCCTGTCCACTCTGCCGCTGATGCGCTTCGCCGGCCATTTGGACAACCTTTTAGGCTATCCCCATGGCTGCGCCGAACAGACCGTATCCAAGGCCTTTCCGCTCCTCCACTTTGCGGCCCTGGCCCAGGAACTGGCTCCCGGCCGCTTCAACACCACCGGGGCGGCGGGTCTGGTCCAAACCGCCATCCGCCGTTTGCAGACCATGCAGACCTCGTCCGGCGGCTATGGCTACTGGCCCGGCGACGGCGATCCGGACCCGTGGATGTCGGCCTATATCTGTCATTTCCTGCTCGAAGCGCGCCAGGCCGGGCACACCGTGCCGCCGCGCATGCTCGACGCCGGGCTGGAATACCTGCGCGGACTGGCCAACCCCGAATCGGGCAGCCCGGCGGCCAGAGTGGAACAGGCGGCCTACGCCCTCTACGTCCTGGCCCTGGGCGACCGGGCCGATCTGGGCGGACAGGATTTCCTGCGCGCCACCTTTGGCAAGGATTTAAACGGCATGACCCGGACCCTTCTGGCCGGGGCCTATTTCGAGACCAACAACCAGAACGCGGGCTTCGAGCTGCTTCATGTCAGCCCGGCCTTTGACGACGCCCGCCGGGAGTCCGGCGGCAACCTCGGCTCCGGTCTGCGCGACCGAGCGCTGGCCGCCCTGATCCTGGAGCGGAATCTGCCCGAAGACCCACGCCTGCCCGAGCTGATCACACGCATCAGCGCGGATCTGGGCCAGGGAGTGTGGTACTCGACCCAGGAAACAAGTCTGGCCTTCATGGCCATGGGCAAATACCTGGCGGCCCAAAACGATCCGCGCCCCTTTGCCGGCACCCTGAGCTGGGACGGGGGCAACGCGACCATCGACGAAACAAAAATCTGGGTCGGCTCCGACATCAACACCCTGGGCGCGTTGAAATTGACCAAGGCCCCGGCCGGCCGCGACGTGTTCTTCTCGGTCCTGACTTCGGGCGCGCCCAAGGCCGAAAGCCACGCGCCCACGGCCCAGGGCCTGGACGTCGACCAGACCTTCCTGACCCAGACCGGTGCGCCCCTGGACCTGAACCAGGTCCGCCAGGGCGAACTGATCGTCATGAAAACACGGGTCCGCTCGACCACGGGCCGCCTCGACAACGTGGTCGTGCAGAGTCTGCTGCCGGCCGGGCTGGAAGTGGAAAATCCGCGTCTGGCAACCACCGAAAAGCTCGACTGGATGGATGACACGGCCTTCATGGAAGGCCATCAGGATCTGCGCGACGACCGCGTCCTGGTCTTCACCAGCCTCGACGGCAAGGGCTGGAAAGTCCGCTACAGCGTGCTGCGGGCCGTGACGCCGGGCGTTTTCACCCTACCGCCGGTCCAGGCCGAAGCCATGTACATCCCGTCCCTGCGCGCCAGCGGCCCGCTGGGAACCATCCGCGTCACAAGCGAGGCGCCCACTCCATGATCCACGGCATCAGGGCCGTGGCCCGGCGCCAGTCACGACTGACGCGCCCGGTCACGGCCCTGGTTCTGCTTCTGGCCGCCCTGATCTGCGCGACCCTGATCCTGGACCACCTTTTCCCCTTTCCCGTGGCCAATCTGGAGCCCGCGCCGTCGGTCCGCATCCTGGACCGGAATGGCGAGCCCCTGCGCTTCTTCCTGGCCCCGGACGGCATGTGGCGCTTTCCCGTGACTCTAGACGAAGTTTCGCCGGACCTGGTCACAGCCATCATCGCCTCCGAGGATCGCCATTTTTACCGCCATCCTGGCGTCAATCCCCTGGCCGTAATCCGCGCCCTGTGGCTCAATCTGCGCCACGGCCGCGTCATCAGCGGGGCCTCGACCATCCCCATGCAGGTCGCCCGCCTGACCGCACCCGCGCCGCGTACCCTGGGCGCGAAAATTGTCGAATCCTTCCGCGCCGTGCAGCTCTCGGCCCACTACTCCAAGGACCAAATCCTGACCTGGTATCTGAATCTGGCCCCGTTCGGCGGCAACGTGGTCGGCGTGGGCGCGGCCGCCTGGCACTATTTCGACAAGGACCCGCGCCGGCTGTCCCTGGGCGAGATCGCCCTGCTCTCGGTCCTGCCGCGCTCGCCGACCCGCTACAACCCGCTCCGACATCCCGAGGCCGCCCGCGCCGTGCGCGACCGGGTTCTGCGCCGTTTCGACGGCCAAGGCGTGTTCGCGCACAAAGACCTGGCCGAAAGCCGCACCCGGCCGCTTCTGGCCGCGCGCGCCCAGGTACCCCAGGCCGCGCCCCATTTTTGTCTCTGGGCCCGAGCCAACCTCCCGGACCGCGCCGTGATCCGCTCCAGCCTGGACCGACGCATCCAAGCCGTGGCCGAAAGTCTGGTCACGGCCCGGATGGACGCGTTGCGGCGGGCGTCCATCGGCAACGCGGCCCTGGTCGTGCTCGACCTCAAGACCCGCGAAATTCTGGCCCACGTCGGCTCGGCGGATTTTTGGGACCCGAATCACCAGGGCCAGGTCGACAACACCCTGTCCCGACGCGCGCCGGGCTCGACCCTCAAGCCCTTTCTCTATGCCCTGGCCTTTGACCAGGGCCATCTTACGCCCGCGTCCCTGCTTCTGGACGTGCCCACGGACTTCGGAGGTTATCGCCCCGAAAACTATGGCCAGAATTTTCAGGGCGCGGTCAGCGCGCGCACGGCCCTGGCCGCGTCCCTCAATGTTCCGGCCGTACGACTGCTGGCCCGTTGCGGCCTGGAGCCATTTTATGAACTCCTTCGGGCCGGCGGGCTGACCAC
>RZYB01000203.1 GCA_009930495.1 Deltaproteobacteria bacterium | reverse complement strand
CCCCAAGGACAAACGATGAACGCCACCCCTTTGGCCATACCCGAGGTTGTTTTGTTCACGCCCCGCGTGTTCGGTGACGCGCGCGGCTTTTTCTTCGAAAGTTTCAATGCCCGTACATTCGCCGAAGCCACGGGCCTGAATCCGGATTTTGTCCAGGACAACCACTCCCGCTCCTCCCAAGGCGTGCTGCGCGGCCTGCACTACCAGCTACCGCCCCACGCCCAGGGCAAACTGGTGCGCGTGGTCAGTGGCGAGGTCTTTGACGTGGCCGTGGACATCCGCAAGAGTTCGCCGACGTTTGGCCGTTGGGTCGGGGCCACCCTGTCCGCCGAGAACAAGCAGCAGCTCTGGATTCCGCCCGGATTCGCCCACGGCTTCGTGACCTTGAGCGACAGCGCGGAATTTTTGTACAAAACCACGGACTTCTACGCTCCTGAAACGGAACGCTGCATCATCTGGAACGATCCGGACATTGGCGTGACCTGGCCGTGGTCCCAAACACCCGTGGTCTCGGACAAGGACAAGCAGGGAACCCCCTTCGTGGACGCGGAGGTTTTCGCCTGATTCCATTTTTTGTTCAAAACGCGAATCAGCCCTGAAAACGCGGGGGACACCCGCGTGAAAAGGGCCAGGGCGCTAGCCACGAGTATCCGTCCGGGCGCAAAAAAAGCGCGACGCCATGCCCAAGGGCCCTGTGCGTCGCGCCCATGGCGCTCTTGATCGCAGCCCGTCGCTACACGTAGACAAGCCCCGTATCCTGGATTCCCAGCATGGCCACGTGCTCCAAATTGGCGGGATGTTCACTGGCCATGACCAAAAAATCCGCCGCGGTCATGCTGCCGCCATGTCCGGCCAGCAATTCCAGCAACTCCTGAACCAATTCCGCTGCCGGCTCCTGGCCCAGCACATTGCGCGCGGCCAGGCGGACCAGATCGGCATCGTCGCCCGACCCCGCCAGAACCTGGATTTCTCCACCAGCCAAGGCCATATCGAAAATCTGACGCGCGTTCATGCCGCCATCGACCCAACCAAGCACGTTGCCGACCACGGCCGGATCCTGGAGAAGGTCGTAGGCCACGGCGCCAAGCACCAAGGCGGCCTGTCTGGCCGCGCCGCCAACGTCGAGATCCAGGGCGGCGCAACCGTCGGTGAACTGCACGCGCTCCACCCGCACCAAGGAATCCATGCCCTCCTGACCCCATGTATCGGACAACACCCAGGAGTCACCGGCATTAGCCAGCTGATACCGCGCCCGCTCGCCGTCAGCCTGCACCCTGTCCAGGCCAGCGCCACCGTCCAGCCAATTGTTCACGGCATTGCCAACCAAAATGTCATTTCCGATACCACCCACGGCATGCTCGATGACCGCTTCATGCGCGATCCAGACATTATTCACCCGTGTTTGTTCCGGGGAATTCGGAGACATGGCGAACACGGGCTGGCCGATGGTCGAACCATGCAGGCAGCGCAAATCCAGGGCCGCGTCCAGGCTGCCCTGATACCACAGGGTATCCGATCCTCCTGCGTCCCAAATGGTCTGGTGATAGGTTTGTTCGTCCGTGAACACATACGTCGTGTCGTCTGCGTGAAATTCCATGTTCGGACCGTACACGGACTGCACGGCCGCGATGTCGAGAATCATCGGCGTTGTCGGATAAAAACTGAAACTACTGTCCTCATCGCCGGCCAGGGCGGAATAACTCATGATCGTCCAGGACTGGGCGTCCAGGTTGGCGGGCACGACAACGTCCCCCTCGAATGGATGTTTCAACCCCAGGACATGCCCCATTTCATGCATCACCGCGAAAAATTCGTACGACCCGTTATCCCAGGGCGTTGTCCCTGAATCCTCCTGGATATTGATCCACACATCACCGGCGCAGTCCGCGTCGCTGGGATAGTAGGCCCAGGCGTGCGCGTCCCCTTCCTCCGCGAGATATGTCCGGGCCACGCGGATAATCCCCGTCACCTCGTCGGAGTCCTCGACGGGAATGAAATCCACGTTCGTGACCTCGCTCCAACGCGCCAGGATCTGCTGGAAAGAAGCGGCCTCGGTCGACGAAAGGGGCATGAACCATCCCGTCCAGGGCTCACCCGTTCCATTGGGATCGCCATAGCCATAAACGGGATCCGTCGACCACAAGGAATCGGCACCAGGGAAACTGTAGGTCAGGGTCGTATCCTTCCAGGAATATGTACCCAGCAGGGCGTCGATCACCTGCTCCGAGGTTTTGGGCGTCAAAAAAACAACAGACATGGGCATATCTCCTTCCAGGGCGCATTTTTGGTTTCACCGCGATCTCGGCGCGGGCAAAAAGCTATCCCACGGCGGCGCCGACTTCAAGGACGGGGCACGCGCCAGACCCGTCAGCCAACGCGAAAAGCTGCTCCGCACAACGCCGAGCACGGCTATTCGCACTTTTCACATACTTCTCTTTTGGCCCCGCGACTGCTAGGAACGCGCCCGAAAAATATCCATTTCCCGAGGAGACACATGAACATCGGACCCCACACTTTCCAGGAATTCAAAGACATGGCGGCGGCCTTTCATGGCTACCCCGCTCCCGGCCTGCTCATTGGCGGCTACATGGTCGAAATGGCCAGGGCCGCCCTGCCCAAGGACATTTTGTTCGAGGCCGTGGTCGAAAGCAGAAAATGCCTGCCCGACGCGGTGCAACTGTTGACCCCCTGCAGCACGGGCAACAACTGGATGAAGGTCATCAACCTGGGCCGCTACGCCGTATCCTTGTACGACAAATTCAGCGGCGAGGGCGTGCGGGTCAGCGTGGACGTGGACAAACTGGAAGACTGGCCCCAGATCAAGGGCTGGTTCCTGAAACTTGTTCCCAAAAAAGATCAGGACACGCCGCGCCTGTTCCAGGAAATCGAGGATGCCGGCGACACCATCCTGTCCCTGACCACAATCACGGTCCACAAACGGCTGCTGGGGCACGCCCACATGTCCCGCATCGACCGCTGCCCCATCTGCGGCGAGGCCTACCCGACCAGCGACGGCGCCATCTGCCGGGGCTGCCAGGGCGAGGCGCCCTACGAAAGCCAGGAAGGTGCCGTCATGGATGACACCTACCAGCCAGTGCGCGTGCCCGTGGCCGAGGCCGTGGGTAAGACGGCCCTGCACGACATGACCCGCGTCGTGCCCGGACAATCCAAGGAGGCCGAATTCCGGGCCGGCCAAACCTTCACGGGCGGCGACGTCTGCCGCTTGCAGCAGATGGGGCGCAACACCGTCTATGTCCAGGACGAAAACCTGCCAAGCGGTGCCTTTGTCCACGAAAACGAAGCGGCCCTGGCCTTTGCCCGACGCATGGCCGGACCCGGCATCACCCACGCGGACACGCCCAAGGAGGGCAAGATCGATTTCCGGGCCACCTGTTCCGGCCTGCTCCAGGTCGATCTGGATGCCCTGGAACGCTTCAACCTGAGCCCCAGGGTCATGTGCGCCACGCGCCAAAACAATGCCCTGGTCGAAGCGGACCGTCTTGTCGGCGGCACCCGCGCCATTCCCCTGTTTTTATCGCGGGAAGATTTCAGCCGGGCCCTGGCCGCCCTGGGCGAGGGGCCGCTTTTGACCGTTCTGCCCCTGCGCCAGGCCAGGGTCGGCATTCTGGTCACGGGCACCGAGGTCTTTCAGGGCCTGATCGAGGACAAATTCGCGGCCGTGATCACGGCCAAGGTCCGCGACCTCGGGTCCGACGTCGTGGCTTCGACCGTTGTTCCGGACGACCGGGCGGCCATCCGCGCCGGCGTGGGGCGTCTGCTTGACGCTGGCGCTGATCTCATCGTGACCACGGCCGGCCTGTCCGTGGACCCGGATGACGTGACCCGCGCTGGCCTGAAAGACGCGGGCCTGGCCGACGCCCTGCACGGCATCCCCGTCCTGCCCGGAGCCATGACCCTCATCGGGCGCATCGGTGGAGCCCAGATCCTGGGAGTGCCGGCCTGCGCCCTGTTCCACAAAACCACCAGCCTGGACGTGCTTCTGCCCCGGCTTCTGGCCGGCCTGCATCCCTCCCGGCGCGACCTGGCCCGT
>RZYB01000202.1 GCA_009930495.1 Deltaproteobacteria bacterium | reverse complement strand
CGGCGTCACTTCCCGATGCAAAACCCGTCGAAAACCGCGTCGAGCACGGCCTGGGGCGTGATTTCACCGGTGATTTCGGCCAAAATGGCACAGGCCGTGTCCAGGCTCACGGTCAGCACGTCATAGGGAACGCCCGCGTCCAGCTCCCGTTCCATGCGCTCCAATTCGGCCGCGGCCTGGATCAGGGCGTCATGCTGGCGCAGATTGGGCACCAGCTCGTCGGCCAGGGGCTCGGTTTCCACCAGGTGGCGGCGGACCGTGGCCAGAAGGCCGTCCACGCCCTGGCCCTGCTTGGCCGAAATCAGGCACAGGGTCCGGTCGATCCAGGGCTGTTGGTCCAGCCAAGCCGGGCGCTCCGGCGTCAGATCCATCTTGTTGGCCACGATGATGGCCCCAGGCGTCGACGCGGCCAGATCCAGATCCTCGGCGCCAGGGCCAAGTTCGGCGTCGATGACCAGCACGCCCAGATCGGCCTGGGCCAGCAGGGCGCGGCTGCGTTCCACGCCGATCAGTTCCACGTGATCCGTGGTCGGGCGCATTCCGGCCGTGTCCACCAGACGCACGGGCAGGCCGTCCAGCAGGATCGCTTCTTCCAGATAGTCGCGGGTGGTGCCGGGGATGTCGGTCACGATGGCCCGGTCCGCTCCAAGAATGGCGTTCAACAGACTCGACTTGCCGGCATTGACCTGTCCGGCCAGGACAACCAGGGCTCCATCGCGCCAGCAGCGGGAACGCTCGTAATTGCCGGCCAGATCGAGCATGGCGGATTTGGTTTGGGTCAGGCCGGCGGCCAGCTCCCCGGGGGGCAGGCATTCGACCTCGTCCTCGGGAAAATCCACGGCCACGCAGAGTTGCTGGCGCAGCCCTTCCAGCCGGGAGCGCAGATCCTGGATTTTTCGTCCCAAAAGTCCGCCCAGGCGGTTGCCGGCCTGGATGGCGGCGGCTTCGGAGCGGGCCGCGATGAGCTCCATGATGGCCTCGGCCTGGGTCAGATCCATGCGGCCATTGATCACGGCCCTGCGGGAAAATTCGCCCGCCTCGGCCAGACGCGCGCCCAGATCGAGGCAGGCCTGGACCACCCGACGTAGGACAATCTGGCCGCCGTGGCAGTGCGCTTCGAGCACGTCCTCGCCGGTAAAGGAGGCCGGGCCGGGCATGAAGGCCAGCAGGGCGTCGTCCAGAAATTCGCCCTGGGGGGTGCGCAGCTGGCCGTGATGGAGGCGGTGGGGCTTGAGCCCGGAAAAGTTCGGGCGACCGGACTGGAACAGGGATTCGCCAATGGCCCGGCTGGCCGGGCCGCTCAGGCGGACGATGCCGATGGCCCCCTGACCCGGAGGCGTGGCGATGGCGACGATGGTTTCGTTCATGATGGGCGTGTGCATGGGTTGAAGGTTGACGCGGGGTGGCGTTTTACCTTGGATCCTACGTCCAAGCCTCGGGCCCGGCAAGGGCCGGACGACGCGCCGTGCAATGCTTGGACCACGCAGTGTTTGACCTTCCAGGCCTCTGTGTTTAGAGTGCTGGGGCCTCATTCAAGAGGGGCATGACGGCTGTAGCGCCGCCCCTTGGACTGGTTGAGCCCACCAACGTATAACCCCCCAGAAGTACATGCCCAAGAGAACAGATCTCAAGAAAATAATGCTCATCGGTTCGGGCCCCATCGTCATTGGACAGGCCTGCGAGTTCGACTATTCCGGCACCCAGGCACTCAAGGCCCTCAAGGAAGAGGGATACGAAGTGGTGCTGGTCAACTCCAACCCGGCGACGATCATGACCGATCCGAACCTGGCCGATCGGACCTACATCGAACCCATCGAGCCCGCCACCGTGGCCCGGATCATCGCCAAGGAACGACCCTGCGCCCTGTTGCCGACCCTGGGTGGCCAGACCGGCCTGAACACGGCCGTGGCCGTGGCCGAAAACGGCGTACTGGAAAAATATGGCGTGGAGCTCATCGGCGCGTCCCTGCCGGCCATCCAGAAGGCCGAAAGCCGCCAGCTTTTCCGCAAGGCCATGGAAAAAATCGGTCTCAAGGTGCCCAAAAGCGGCATCGCCAAAAGCCTCGATGACGTGCGCGAGTGGGCCGAAAAACTCAAATTTCCCATCATCGTGCGCCCCGCCTTCACCCTAGGCGGCACGGGCGGTGGCGTGGCCTACAACAAGGAAGATCTGGAACGCATTGCCCAACAGGGCCTGGCCGCCAGCCTGACCACCGAGGTCATGCTGGAGGAGTCGCTGTTGGGGTGGAAGGAATACGAGCTGGAAGTTGTCCGCGACAAGAAGGACAACTGCGTCATCATCTGTTCCATTGAAAATCTGGACCCCATGGGCGTGCATACCGGTGATTCGGTCACAGTGGCCCCGGCCCAGACCCTGACCGACGACGAATATCAGAAAATGCGCGACGCCTCCCTGGCCATCATGCGCGAGATTGGTGTTGAAACCGGCGGCTCCAACGTGCAGTTCGCCCTCAATCCGGCCAATGGCGAGATGATGATCATCGAGATGAACCCGCGCGTGTCGCGGTCCTCGGCCCTGGCGTCCAAGGCCACGGGTTTTCCCATCGCCAAAATCGCGGCCAAGCTGGCCGTCGGCTACACGCTGGACGAGCTGCAGAATGACATCACCCGCGAAACCATGGCCGCCTTCGAGCCGACCATCGACTACGTGGTCATCAAGATTCCGCGCTTCACCTTCGAAAAATTCCCCGGTGCCGAGGACTATCTGACCACGGCCATGAAAAGCGTCGGCGAAACCATGGCCATTGGCCGGACCTTCAAGGAAGCCTTGCAAAAGGGCCTGCGCTCCCTGGAAATCGGCTACCCCGGCCTGGGCAAGACCTTTGACGGACAGCTCCCCGACATCGAGGAGACGTTGGCGGGTTTGCGCAAACCCAATTCCCGCCGCCTGTTCCAGCTGCGCGACGCGCTTCTGTCCGGCGTCAGCGAAGAGGATATTTTCGCGGCCAGCGCCATCGACCCCTGGTTCATCCGCCAATTCAAGGACATCGTCGATTTCGAGACCGTGCTCAAAAACACGGGGCTGCAGGGCAATCTGACCGTGGACAACCCGGAATTCGCGACCGTGCTGCGTCAGGCCAAGGCCATGGGGTTCTCGGACCGACAGCTGGCCACGCTGTGGAAACGCTCCGAGCGCGACATCCGCGCCTTGCGCAAGGAAGCGGGCATTCTGCCGACCTACAAGCTGGTCGATACCTGCGCCGCCGAGTTCGAGGCCTACACGCCCTACTATTACTCCACCTACGAAACCGAGAACGAGGCCCGCATCTCGGACAAACGCAAGGTGGTCATCCTGGGCGGCGGGCCCAACCGCATCGGCCAGGGCATCGAGTTCGACTACTGTTGCGTCCATGCCTCCTACGCCCTGCGCGAAATGGGCATCGAGTCCATCATGGTCAACTCCAACCCCGAGACCGTATCCACGGACTACGACACGTCCGATCGTCTCTATTTCGAACCCCTGACCCGCGAGGATGTGCTGGCCATCATCGAGCAGGAAAAGCCCGAGGGCGTCATCGTCCAGTTCGGCGGCCAGACCCCGCTGAACCTGGCCGTGCCGCTGCTGCGCGAGGGCGTGCCGATCCTGGGCACCTCGCCCGACTCCATCGACCGCGCCGAGGACCGCGAACGCTTCCAGGCCCTCCTGAAAAAGCTCGACCTGCTCCAGCCCGACAACGGCACGGCCATGAGCGTGGAGGAGGCCGTGCGCGTGGCCGCGACAATCGGCTATCCGGTGGTGGTGCGCCCGTCCTATGTGCTGGGCGGACGGGCCATGGACATTGTCTATGACGAGAAGGATCTGCGCGGATATTTCGACAAGCACGTCACCGTGGCCCCGGAACACCCGATTCTCGTCGACAAGTTTCTGGAAAACGCCATCGAAATCGACGTGGATGCTTTAAGCGACGGCGAGGACACCTATGTGGCCGGAATCATGGAACACATCGAGGAGGCCGGCATTCATTCCGGGGATTCCGCCTGTGTTCTGCCCCCACACACCCTGGGCAAGATGTGGATGCAGGAAATCGAACGCCAGACCAAGGCCCTGGCCACGGAACTGGGCGTGGTCGG
>RZYB01000201.1 GCA_009930495.1 Deltaproteobacteria bacterium | reverse complement strand
GATCAAGCCCGGACAGACCGGGCAGAACGGGTGACTCGAAAAAGCGGGTCGCGGTGACATGGGCCTGGCGGGCGGCAAGCCACCCGGCCATGCTGCCGATTCCTTCAAACGCGACATGTTGCAAGACGTGGACGTGCATGGTTTCCTCCAAGCATGGAATGGATCGGGCTGGACGCGGGCGTGCCGGAATTTCGAAAATGTCGCGGCGCGCCATGCCCTGGCTCTTGACAGAAAGTTTTTTTGAAATAAAGTAAGTTATCAATCACTTTCTTTGGGATAGAACTCATGTCCACTGCATCAAAATATCTCGCCGCCGACGAACGCCGGGCCATGACCGTGGCCTCGGTCCTGGCCCTGGCCGCCGAGCATACGCCGGTCGAAATCACCACCGCAGCCATCGCCGCGCGCATGGGCTTGTCCCAGGCCGCTGTTTTTCGTCATTTTCCGACCAAGGACGCCGTTTGGCGGGCGGTCATGGATTGGGTGGCCGAGGAACTGCTGCGCCGGGTGGAGCAGGCCGCGCGGGCGGCCGCCAGCCCCCTGGCCGCTCTGGAAGCCGTGTTTCTGGCCCATGTCGGTTTTGTTCTGGAGTATCCCGGCGTGCCGCGCATGCTGTTTGGCGAACTGCAGCGGACCGGATCAACGCCGGCCAAGGCGGCGGCCGTGGAACTTCTGGACCGCTATGGTCAGTTTTTGGTAGCCTTGTTGGAGCAGGGCCAGGCTGCTGGAGAGGTGCGCGCGGACGTTGCCCCACCCGTGGCCGTGTCCATGTTCATTGGCGCGATCCAGGGTTTGATCATGCAATCCCTTCTGGCCGGAGACATGGAGCGCATGCGCGCCTTGGCCCCGCAATCCTTCGCCCTGTACTGTCGCGCCATCGGGAGGACATCATGAACCGCGTTTTTTCCGTTAAAACATTGATTCTTCTCATCCTTGTCTTCGCCGTGGTCGCGGGTTTTGTCTTCGTGCTCCTGCGTTCCGGCCCCCTGGCGCCCATTCCGGTCACGGTGATCACGGTGGAGGACAAGAGCCTTGCTCCGGCCCTGTTCGGCATCGGCACGGTGGAGGCCCGGTTCACGCACAAGATTGGGCCGACCGTTGCCGGACGGGTGCGGGACGTGGCCGTGCATGTCGGGGACATGGTCCGCGCCGGGCAGGTCGTGGGTGAAATGGACCCCGTGGATCTGGACGACCGTCTCGCGGCCCAGGACGCGGCCGTGTCGCGGGCCGCATCGAGCGTGCGCGCGGCCGAGGCCCAGGCCCGTGAGGCCCAGGCCCGCGCCGTGTATGCCCGAGCCCAGGCTCGGCGCTTCGAGGAACTGGCCCGCACCGGAGCGGTCAGTCAGGACAGTCTGGAAGCCCGCCGCCAGGAGCGCGATGTCGCCGAAAGCGGTCTGAACGCGGCCCGCTCCGCCGTGACCACGGCCCGGCATGACATGGAACGCCTGCGTTCCGAGGGCCGGGGCCTGTCCGAGCAGCGCGACACGGTCCGTCTGTATACGCCGATCGATGGCTTGGTCATTCGGCGCGAGGCCGAACCCGGAACCACGGTCGTGGCCGGGCAGAGCGTGATCGAGATCATCGATCCGACCCAGCTTTGGGTGCATACGCGTTTCGACCAGCTCCGGACCGAGGGCCTGCGCGCCGGATTGCCCGCGCGCGTCGTGGTCCGTTCCCGCGCCGGCGAGGAACTGGCCGGCAGCGTGGCCCGGGTCGAACCCGTGGCCGACGCCGTGACCGAGGAGCTTTTGGCCAAGGTTGTTTTTGATGTCCGCCCCGAACCCCTGCCCGCCCTGGGTGAATTGGCCGAAGTCACGGTCGATTTGCCGTCCCTGCCGTCCGCGCCGACCATTCCCATGGCCTGTGTGCGCCGCGTGGGCGAGCGTCTTGGCGTCTGGGTGGTGGAGGAGGGCGCCCTGCGTTTTGCCCCGGTCGTGCTTGGCGCCGGCGATCTTGACGGATTGGTGCAGGTTCGGGACGGGCTCGCCGCCGGACAACAGGTGGTCGCGTACAGCAAGTCCCAGCTCTCGGCCACGAGCCGTATCTCCATCGTCGATCAGCTGTCCGGAGCGCCGCAATGATCAGCCTGTCCGGCCGCGACATCCTGCATTCCTGGGGAAAATTCGTCTTCACCGGCCTGGGTCTTGGGCTCTTGATCGGCGTGACCTTGTCCATGGCCGGCATCTACCGGGGCATGATTGACGACGCCATGGTGCTGCTGGACAACAGCGGGGCGGATTTGTGGGTTGTGCAGCAGGACACTCTGGGGCCGTACGCCGAATCCTCCACGGTGCACGATGACGTCTACCGCTCCATCCAGGGCATGGAGGGCGTGGCCAGGGCCGTCAACGTGACCTATCTGACCATGCAGGTCCGCCACGGCGAGAGGGACGTGCGTTCCATGGTGGTCGGCGTGGTGCCGGGCGGGCCGGGCGAACCCGGTCAGCCTTCGTTTCTGATCGCCGGGCGGCATCTGACGCGCGGCCACTACGAGGCCGTGGCCGACGTGAAAAGCCGGTTCCGTCTCGGGGACCGCATCCGCATCCGCCGCGACGAATACACCGTGGTCGGCCTGACCCGGCGCATGGTTTCGTCCGGCGGCGATCCCATGATTTTTATTTCCCTCAAGGACGCCCAGGACGCGCAGTTCTTAAAGGACAACGATTTCATTCTGCGCGAGCGCCGTCGCGCGGCCAGTCAGGCGGAGGGCCGGAGCGTGGCCGCCGCCGACCTGGTCCGCACCAGCAATTCCAATGTCAACGCCGTGCTCGTGCGGCTGTCGCCCGGTCACGATCCGCAAACCGTGGCCCGGACCATCCAGCGTTGGACCCGCCTCCAGGTCTTTACCCGGGCCCAGATGGAACAGATCATGATGGTCAAGGTCATTGCCACGTCGTCGCGTCAGATCGGCATGTTCCTGGTCATTTTGTCCATTGTCAGCGCGGCTATCGTCGCCTTCATCATCTACACCCTGACCATGGGCAAGATTCGGGAAATCGCGGTCTTAAAACTCATCGGCGCCAAGGACAAAACCATCGCCGGCATGATTTTGCAACAGGCCCTGGGGCTGGGGGTCATCGGTTTTGTCGTCGGCAAGATCGCGGCCACGCTCTGGGCTCCCATTTTTCCCAAATATGTCCTGCTCTTGCCAGGAGACGCCGCGCGGGGTTTTGTCGTGATCATGGTCATCTGCGCCGCGTCCAGCGTCATGGCCATTCATGCCGCGCTCAAGGTCGATCCGGCCGAGGCCATAGGGGGCTGACATGCACGGCATCCATATCGAACACATGCGCAAACGCTACGGCCAGGGCGACACCGCCGTGGACGCCCTGAAGAGCGTGGACATGAACGTCGCCCCCGGTGAGGTGATCGGGCTCATCGGGCCGTCCGGTTCGGGCAAGACCACCCTGCTCAAATGCCTGGGCGCGGTCATCGAACCCACGGCCGGGCGCATGACCCTGGGCGGAACGGTCATCTACGACGAGGGCTGGAAAATCCGCGATCTGCGCGCCCTGCGTCGGGACAAGATCGGCTTTGTCTTTCAGGCCCCGTATCTCATTCCGTTTCTGGACGTGACCGACAACGTCGCGCTCTTGCCCATGCTGGCCGGAATGCCCAACGCCCAGGCCAGATCGCGCGCTCTGGAGCTTCTGACCGCCCTCGACGTTCAGCACCGCGCCCAGGCCATGCCGTCCCAGCTTTCCGGCGGCGAGCAGCAGCGCGTGGCCATTGCCCGCGCCCTGGTCAATCGGCCGCCGGTCATTCTGGCCGACGAGCCCACGGCCCCGCTGGACAGCGAACGGGCCATGGCCGTGGTCCGTATTTTAAACGATATGGCCGCGCGTTTCGAGACCGCCATCATTGTCGTCACCCACGACGAGAAAATCATCCCGACCTTCAAACGGATGTACCATATCCGCGACGGCCGCACCCACGAGGAGGTGGGCGAAGGGCGGAAGATCTGAAGGCACAATGCGGGGCTTTGCCCCACGCCCCGCAAGGGTCGCCGACCCTTGACCCGCTTAGGGGGCGATGAGCCGGAAGCCTTTTCGGTGGAAGCGCCGGAGAGGAAACGCAACATGAAGGAGAACTCTATGACGGAT
>RZYB01000200.1 GCA_009930495.1 Deltaproteobacteria bacterium | reverse complement strand
CGAACGTTGCCGCACCTTGCCCGGAAGGGCGCGGGGGATCAAGGGATCGGCCGGAAGACTCCGGCCGATCGTGTTTGCACATTCTCCGAATAATGCCTAAATTCAGGACATGATTTTGGATCATGGGAGGTCTGTGATGAAAACATTGTCCGTTTCCAAGGATATCGTGCCCATCGGCGAGTTCAAGGCCGGCATGGCCAAGTGGTTCAAGGAACTGCGTTCTTCCGGTTCGCCGCTGATCATCACCCAGAACGGCAAGCCTGCAGGGGTTCTTTTGTCCCCTCGGGAATATGACGCCCTGGTCTATCGCAAGGAGTTCATGGACGCCGTGGAGCGCGGACTCGAAGACGAGGTTCACGGCAGGACATATACTGGTCAGGAAGTGCGTGATCTGCTGCGGCAACGCCGAGAAAGCTGACAATGATGAAGCTGATCTGGACCCACGAGGCGCTGACATCCCTGATGGACATCGAAGACTATATCGCGGCGGACAATCCGGAACGGGCGCGCACGTTTGTGGACGACATCATCGCCAAGGCGGAAACACTGCTTCCCGCGAATCCACGACTTGGTCGAGTTGTCCCGGAGGCCGGACGGCCAGAAATCCGCGAAATTCTGCATCAGCGCTACCGCATCGTCTATAAAATCAGCGGGAACAGCCTCCTCGTGCTGGTGGTGTTCGCGGCCCAGCGCGAATTGCGGCACGCAGACCTGGAGGCGGGCGAACACGCATGATGCCCTCCCATTAATGCCGACACCTGCTTGACACCCTCCACCCCTGGCGGTAGCTTCCATCCATTCGATAATTGATTACCCGGAACCCCCGTGAAACACACCATGACGACCCGACTTTCCGCCCTAGTTGGCACCCTGCTCGGCCTAGTAGTCGTCGTAGTATGCGTCGTACAGGACGCTGTTGTGTCGTAGCGGGAAAACGGACATCTGGTTTTACACCCCCCGCCGGCGCAACGGCACCGGCGGGGGGTCTCTTTTTTCAGCTCCCACCCCGCCGGACCCGCACCAGAGCTGAAAAAGGAGACGTCCCATGATTTCCATGACCGGCGCGGAACTGGCCATCGCCTTGCTGGAGCGGCAGGACATCCGCGTCATCGCCGGCATTCCCGGCGGCGCGAACCTGCCCCTGTACGACGCCCTGTCCCGCAGCCTCCGCATCCGACATATCCTCTGCCGCCACGAACAGGGCGCGGGTTTTCTGGCCCAGGGCATGGCCCGCGTCTCGGGCAAACCCGCCGTCTGTTTTGCCACCTCCGGCCCCGGCGCGACCAACATTCTGACCGCCATTGCCGACGCCAAGCTCGATTCCGTGCCCGTGATCTGCATCACCGGGCAGGTACCACGCGCCTTGATGGGGACCGACGCCTTCCAGGAAGTGGACATCTACGGCATGACCATCCCCATCACCAAGCACAACTTCCTGGTCCGCTCCGCCGCCGAGCTGCTGGAGGTCATCCCCGAGGCCTTCACCATCGCGGCCAGCGGACGGCCCGGTCCGGTCCTGATCGACATCCCGCGCGACGTGCAGCTGGAACGGGTCAGCTTTGAGCACTGGCCCGAGCCCGGCGCGGCCGATCCGACCCCAAGCTGTTTCGACGCGGAATTGGAAACGGCCATTGCCATGATCAACGCGGCCAGGCGGCCCATTCTCTGGGTTGGCGGCGGCGTGGTCGCGGCCGGAGCCCAGGATCAGATCCGGCAGTTGGCCGAAACCGCGTCCATGCCCGTGGCCCAGACCCTCATGGGCCTGACCGCCATGGACCGCGACCATGAACTCTGCCTGGGCATGCTCGGCATGCACGCCGAACGCTTCACCAACATGGCCCTGGAGGCCTGCGATCTGATTCTGGCCGCAGGGGTGCGTTTTGATGACCGGGCCACGGGCCGGGTCCAGGAGTTCTGCCCCCAGGCCAAAATCATCCATATTGACATCGACCACAGCGAGCTCGACAAGCTCCGGGCCGCGTCCGTGGGCATCCTGGCCGACATCGGCGCCACCCTTGACGCCCTGCTGCCGCGCGTGGCCGCCAATCCGCGCCGGGAGTGGATCGACTACATCGAAGCCCTCAAAAAAGCCTTCCCAGCCCTGGCCCCGGCCACGGGCGGCCACGACACCCCGCAGCGCTTCATCCGCCGCGTGGGCGAGATCGTGCCGCCGAACGCCATCGTGGCCACGGACGTGGGCAAGCACCAGATGTGGGCGGCCCAAAGCTATCCCTTCACCCGCCATGTTTCCTGGTTGACCTCCGGGGGGCTGGGGACCATGGGCTTTGGCCTGCCCACGGCCATTGGCGCGGCCATGGCCGACCCGGAACGCAAAGTCATCTGCTTCAGCGGCGACGGCAGCCTGCTCATGAACATTCAGGAAATGGCCACGGCCGCCGAGCAGCAGGCCGACGTGACCGTCATCCTGCTCAATAACAACTGCCTGGGTCTGGTCCATCAGCAGCAGGAGCTGTTTTTCGACGCCAACTGCTTCTCGTCCATCTATTCCATTGCCGTGGATTTCCCGCGCATCGCCCAGGGTTTTGGCTGGCGGACCTGGGATCTGACCGGAGCCGCCGATCCGGACGCGGTCCTGCGCGAGGCCCTGGCCCATAAAGGTCCGAGTTTGGTGCATGTGCCCGTGGCCCGCGAGGAAAAAGTCCTGCCCATGGTGCCGCCGGGCGCCGCCAACCGCGTCATGATCGAGGAGGTGCTCAATGTCTAACATCCATACCGTGCTCGACGTGCGGGTGAACAACCATCCCGGCGTCATGTCCCATGTCTGCGGCCTGTTTTCGCGCCGCGCCTTCAACGTCGAGGCCATCCTCTGTCTGCCCATGAACGGCGGGGACGAAAGCCGGATCTGGCTTCTGGTTGTCGAGGACGATCGCCTGGAGCAGATGCTGCGCCAGATGCGCAAGCTCCAGGACGTGCACGACGTGCGCGTCATGCCGGACGCGGTCAATGTTTTCGATCAGTTGCACAAAGTGATGGCAGGGTAGGGACGGGGTATGAACGCCCTGGCGGAGCACTCCGACAGGGCGTGTCATGCATGGCGTGGGCTAGGTCGGATTTTTTCGTCCCGTGACGGTCCGGGCCGCGTTGGCCACCATCCGTCCGAGCTTGTCCAGATAAATATAATAGACCGGGGTGATGTACAGGGTCAGAAGTTGCGAGGTGATCAATCCGCCGACCACGCACAGGCCCAGGGACTGGCGGGAATCGCCGCCCGCGCCGTAACCGACGGCAATGGGCAGGGTGCCCATGATGGCGGCCATGGTCGTCATCATGATGGGCCGAAAGCGGATCACGCAGCCCTGAAAAATGGCCTCGGCCGGGCTTTGGCCGCCACGGCGCTGGGCCTCCAGGGCGAAGTCGATCATCATGATGGCGTTTTTCTTGACGATGCCGATGAGCATGATGATGCCGACAAAGCCGTAAAGGTTCAGGTCCGTGCCAAAAAGCTTCAGGGTGACCAGGGCGCCGAATCCGGCTGAGGGCAGGCCGGACAGAATGGTCAGGGGATGAATGAAGGATTCGTACAGGATGCCCAGCACGATGTAGATGACAAACACGGCCAGGACCAAAAGCAGGCTCATGTTCTGGAGCGAACTCTGAAAGGCCTGGGCCGTGCCCTGAAAACTGGCGCTGAAGGTGTCTGGCAGGATGTTCGCGGCAACCGCCTCCACGGCGGCCGTGGCCTCGCCCAGGGATACGCCGGGACGCAGATTGAAGGACAGGGTCACGGACGGCAACTGTCCGGAATGGTTCACCGAGAGCGGTCCCACGCCGACGCTGGAATCGACCATGGTCTCGATGGGGGCCAGACTCCCGCCGGACGTCCGCACATACAGCCGGGACAGGGCCGAAGGGTCGCGCCCGTATTCCGGAGCCAGTTCCATGATCACGGAATAGCTGTTGGTGGGCGCGTAGATGGTCGAGACCTCGCGCGTGCCAAAGGCGGACTGCAGGGCCACCTCCACCTGCCGGGCCGACACGCCAAGGCTTGCGGCCTTGTCGCGGTTGATGTCCAGACGCACCTCCGGATTTTTGAGCTGCAGGTCGCTGGTCACGTCCTGAAGCTGGGGCAGGGCGCGCAGGGCGTCCTCCATGGCTCGGGC
>RZYB01000199.1 GCA_009930495.1 Deltaproteobacteria bacterium | reverse complement strand
CATCCCGTGGGCGTGGGTGAGATCGGCCTGGACAACGCCCTGGAGACACGCAACGACGCGGCCCAGGAAGAGGTTTTTCTGGCCCAGATGGACCTCGCCGCGCGGTATTCCCGGCCCGCGAGCATCCACTGCCGCAAGGCTTTTGGCCGCTTGGCGGAGCTTTTGCGCGGTCTTGCACGCCGACCGCCGTTCATGATGCTCCACGCTTACACCGGCTCTCACGAAATGGTGCCTGTTTTCGAAACTCTGGGCTGCCATATTTCCTTTTGCGCCTCCATCACCCGCCCGGCCAACCGCAAGGCCCGCACGGCCTGCATCCGCGTGTCCCGCGAGCGCCTGCTGGTGGAAACCGACAGCCCGGCCATCGCGCCCCTGGGCGTGGATTTCGAGCGCAACGAACCTTCCTACCTGCCGCTCATCGTCGAAACCCTGGCGGAACTGCGCGGCGAGGACCCGGCCGAGGTCGCCGCGTATACGGCGGCCAATGCGCGGAAGTTTTTCGCCTGTTGTCAAAGGAGCGCGGCATGATGCGTTTTGCCCGGACCATGCAACTTATCGGCGAGGACGGCCTGGCCTGCCTGAACACCGCCACCGTGGCGGTGTTCGGTCTGGGCGCGGTGGGGTCCTATGTGGTCGAGGCCCTGGCCCGGGCCGGGGTGGGGCATCTGGTGCTGTTCGACCACGACACGATCAGCGTTTCCAACATCAATCGCCAGCTCTTTGCCCTGGAATCGACCATCGGCCGCCCCAAGGCCGAGGTGGCCCGCGCGCGGGTTCTGGACATCAATCCGGACTGCGTCGTGGACGCGCGCATTCAGTTCGTGGATGGCGAGAACGTGGCCGTTTTGCTGGAGCCGCGTTTTGACGTGGTCGTGGACTGCATCGACGGGGTCAACTCCAAGGTCAACCTCATTGTCGCGGCCAGGGAAGCGGGTCTGCCCGTGGTGGCCAGCATGGGCGCGGCCGCCAAGCTCGATCCGTCCAAGATCCAGGCCGCGGACATCGCCAAGTCCTTCATGTGCCCCCTGGCCCAGATCATCCGCAAGCGTCTGCGCCGACGGGGCGTGACCAGCGGCGTGCGTTGCGTTTTTTCTACCGAACCGGCCCTGAACAAAAACGAGCCGCTTCTGGACGAGGCACCGGAGCAGGGCGTCAGTGGCCGACCGCGTGCGCCCCTGGGGTCCATTTCGTTTTTGACCGGCATGTTCGGCCTGTACGTGGCCAGCGAAGTCATTCATATCCTCCTGAAATCTCAAGAAGGACCGTCAATCTGACTTTGACGCGGCGTTGACGGGCACAAAAGAAACACCGTATCCCGGCGCGAATAATTCCATATAAATACATCCACACCCAACACCGAGCCGCCCATGCCGACCAGATTCATATATTGCCTTCTGGCCCTATTTTTTCTTTCCTTCTCCGCATATTCCACTGCGGCCGAAAACAAAGCCGGCACCAAACCCGGACCCAAGGCCGCGCCGGTCGTCGCCGGACAGGCAGTGCGCGGCCAAATGCCCATTGTGCTCCCGGCCATCGGCACGGTGGAGGCCAGCGAGGTGGTCGAGATCAAAACCCGCATCACCGGCCTGCTGCGCGCGGTCCACTTCAAGGAAGGCCAGGATGTACGCCAGGGCGCCCCGCTTTTTTCCCTGGACTGCCGCGATCTGGAGGCGGCCCTGCGTGCGGCCCGAGCTGACCTGGATCGCTCCCGCGCCCAGCTGGCCAAGGCTGGAGAAGACAAACGCCGATACGACGACCTGCTGCGCCAGGGCATCATCAGCAAGGACCAGCAGGAAACCACGGCCACGGCACTGAGCGCCCTGCAGGCCGAGATCCGGGCGGGCGAGGCAGCCGTGGAAGCGGCCAGGGTCGAACTGTCCTTCGCGGAAATCCGTTCGCCCATCACTGGCCGTACCGGGGTGCTGCAAGCCCATGCCGGGAACATGATCAAGGCCAATGCCGACACGCCCATGGTCGTCATCTCCAAAGTGGAACCCGTGCATGTGCGCTTTGCCGTGCCCGAGGCCCATCTGCGGGCCATCATGGCCGGGCAGGCCGTAAGACCCCTTGTGGTCCGGGCCAAACCGGCCGGAGCACCCCAGGCCGTTGCCGGAGAATTGTATTTTATCGACAGTGCCGTGGACGCCGGCACCGGGACCATCGCCCTCAAGGCCCGCTTTGCCAACACGGCGCGGACCTTGTGGCCGGGCCAGTTCACCGACGTGACCCTGGACGTGGGCGGCCTTGAAGATGTGGTGTTGGTGCCGGTCCAGGCCGTGATGCCGGGCGCGGAAGGGGAATTCGTCTATGTCATCCGGCCGGACAAGACCGTGGACTACCGGCTGGTCAAAACCGGCCAAAGCCATGACGGCCTTGTGGTGGTGACGTCGGGTCTGGAAGGCGGGGAAAGCGTGGTTCTGGAAGGGCACCTGCGTCTGACGCCGGGCGCGGCCGTGACCATCCGCCCGCAAAAGGGCGACGATTCCGGACCGGCCGCCATGGGTGAGGGTGGGGCCAGGCAATGAACATCGCCGCGCTCTTCATCCGCCGGCCCGTGACCACGACGCTGGTCATGCTGGCCCTGCTGCTTTTCGGAGTCATGAGCTACCGCACCCTGCCGGTCAGCGATCTGCCCACGGTGGACTTTCCGACCATTCTGGTCTCGGCCAGCCTGCCCGGAGCCAGCCCCGAAACCATGGCCTCCAGCGTGGCCACGCCTTTGGAGCGCCAGTTCGCGACCATTGCCGGCATCGACTCCATCAGCTCGTCCAACACCCTGGGCTCGACCCGCATCACCCTGCAGTTCGCTCTGGAGCGGGACATCGACGCGGCGGCCCAGGACGTGCAATCGGCCATTTCCAAGGTCCAGCGCCAGCTGCCGGACGACATGACCAGCCCACCTTCGTACCAGAAAGTCAATCCGGCCGATTCGCCCATTTTTTACGTCAGCCTGGCCTCCAAGACCCTGCCCATGTCCCAGGTCAACGAATACGCGGACACCATCATCGCGCCGCGCATCTCCATGGTCAGCGGCGTGGCCCAGGTCTCGATCTACGGCGCCAAGAAGTACGCGGTGCGCGTCCAGCTCGACCCCAAGGCCCTGACCAGCCGGGACGTGGGTTTGGACGAGGTGGCCGAAGCCATCGACCGTTCCAACGTCAACCTGCCCACGGGCACCCTGTACGGCGACCACACGGCCCTCAATGTCCAGGCCAGCGGCAAGCTCATGGACGCGGCCGCCTTTCGTCCCCTGATCGTTGCCTGGCGCAACGGCGCGCCCGTGCGTCTGGGCGACCTGGGTCAGGTGCTGGACAGCGTCGAAAACGACAAGATCGCCAGTTGGCGTGGCGACACGCGTTCCATCACCCTGGCCGTGCAGCGCCAGCCCGGCACCAACACCGTGGAGGTGGTGGACAACATCCGCAAGCTGTTGCCGACCTTCGCGGATCAGATTCCGGCGTCGATCGAGCTGTCCGTGCTCTATGACCGCTCCGAGTCCATCCGCGAATCCGTGGAGGACGTGAAATTCACCCTGCTGCTGACCATGGGGCTGGTGGTGGCCGTCATCTTCATTTTTCTGCGCAATGTGCGGGCCACGATCATCCCCAGTCTGGCCCTGCCCATGTCCGTGGTCGGGACGTTTGCCGTCATGCATCTGTACGGTTTTTCCCTGGACAACCTGTCCCTCATGGCCCTGACCCTGGCCGTGGGGTTTGTTGTCGACGACGCCATCGTCATGCTGGAAAACATCGTCCGCCATCTGGAAATGGGAAAATCCGTGCTTCAGGCCGCCTTTGACGGGTCCAGGGAAATTTCCTTCACCATTCTGTCCATGACCATCTCCCTGGCCGCGGTGTTCATCCCTGTTCTGTTCATGGGCGGCATTGTGGGCCGGCTGTTCCGGGAGTTCGCGGTGGTCATTTCCGTGGCCATCCTCATTTCCGGATTCGTGTCCCTGAGCCTGACGCCCATGCTCTGCGCCCTGTTTCTGAAGGACACGCACGAGGTTCGGCATGGCGTGGTTTTTCGGACTTCGGAAAGGATTTTTGACGGGCTGCAGAACCTGTATCGGTGGTCCCTGGGCATCTGCCTGCGCCACCACGTGCTGACCTTTGCCGTGTCCCTGGCTGTTCTGGCCGGAACCGTGAT
>RZYB01000198.1 GCA_009930495.1 Deltaproteobacteria bacterium | reverse complement strand
GTGGTCAGGCGGGCATTGCCTTCGTTGGTGACGATACCGATGGTGCCGGTTTCGGCGATGGCGAAGTTGTAGCCGCTGATGCCCATGTCGGCGTCGGCGTATTTCTGGCGTAGTTCACGGCGGGCAACCTTGACCAGACGCTGGATATCCGTGGACTGGTCCTGCTGGGTGACCTGGGAAAAAAGTTCTGCGACCTGATAGCGGGACAGGTGGATGGCCGGCATGACCATGTGGCTGGGCCCTTCCTTGCGCAGCTGGATGATCCACTCGCCCAGGTCGGTTTCGGTCACTTCCAGGCCGTCTTTTTCCAGACGATGGTTGAGCATCGTTTCCTCGGCCGTCATGGACTTGGACTTGACGATTTTTTTACAGCCGTTGTCCTTGGCGATGCGGGCGATGATCTCGTTGGCCTCGTTGCCGTCCTTGGCCATGTGCACATGCACGCCGTTGGCTTCTGCCTTGGCCTTGAATTCCTCGAAAAGCTGGTCCAGACGGGTCAGACCGGCGTCCTTGACCCTGACCACTTCCTGGATCAACTCGTTCACGTCGTATTCGCGGAAGGCATTGGCCCGGCCCACCGGATAGGCCGTGGCGAACTTTTCCATGGCGCCGCGCAGGAAGGTGTTGTCCAACGCCTCGCGCAGTTCTTCGTTGTATTGGGAAAGATTTTTGGCCTGCTGCATTAGTTGTCCTCCAAAATCAGGATGTGCAGTTCAAGCGGGCCGTGCACGCCCAAGGCCAGGACGCGCTCGATGTCCGCGGTGCGGCTCGCGCCGGTGATAAAGGCCAGATAATTCGGCTTTTGGTTCATGAAGCCCTTGAGTTCGGCATACATATCCTCGCCCGTGGCCCTGATGCGGGACTTGGGGATGACCGCCACGTGCACTTCGCTGATCATGGTCGCCAGACGCAGTTCCTCGCTGGAGGAATCAATGACCAGGGTACCGGTCTCGCCGATGCCGTAGTCGGCCATGGTAAAGCCGATATCGATACCGGCCAGATGTTTGCGCAGTCCGTCCTTGATGACGGAAATTTCGCGGGCCCCGGCCTGCTTGACCAGCTCGGCCATGTCCGTGTCGCTCAGTTTCGGAGCGGCGATGATTTTGCCAAGAGTCTTGAGCGCGCACAGATCGTGCCCTTTGTCCGACAGGGACTCATCGCAACCACTCATGAGCAATTGACAGGCATCCTTCTGGGCGCACAGATCGACGGTATAGGCGATGGCCTGGGCCATGGAATCCACTTCCGAAACTATGGCCGAGACAATTTCCGCCTTTTTCTTGAATTTTTCCAAAACCTCTGGGGCTGGTCCCATATGTCCTCCTGGGAATGAGTTCTTTTTCAGAAGAAAGGCAGGATGCGTGCCAGAAATGGTGGCAATGTAAATAGCAGTAAATTCGATATGTTATTAAATTTGCAATAATGATGGTGATCTGCTTGGGGATAAATTTTGGGGGATATCACCCAGATTGGTGGGGGGCTTGGCGCAGTGCCGGTCTACCCTGTCTCGTCCACGAGGGTTCCGGAATCACGCAGCAGCAGATCGAGCAGGATTTCTTCCAGGGAGGTTTTTGGAGTCTGGCGGCGGGCGGTCACGGCCTGATCCAGAAGGTCGGCCTGGGATTCCAGGGCCGTGGCCTGATAGTCCAGTCCCGAGGCGCGCTTGGCATAGGTGTCTCCAAGGGTGGTCATGTCGCCGATAGAGCCGGACAGGGTGTCCAGCTGGGTTTGCAGGGTGCCGGCCGCGCCCAGGTCGGTCCCGATCAGATCGCCTTCCCAGTCAACGGCACCGACATCCCGGAAGGTAACATCGAAACCGCCGTCCGGCAGGGCCTGGATATGGACGTTGCCCGAGGCGCTGATCTGGTCCGTGCCCCATTTGGTCTTGTCCAGCAAAGAAATGCCATTGTATTGGGTACTTTCGATGATGCTTGTGATCCGGTCGTCCAGGGTTTCGTATTCGGCGGCGATGTCGGCGCTGTAGGTCAGCGTCCCGTCCTTGATGCCCTGGGCCAGGGCCTGCATTTCCTCCAGGGTGGTTTTGATCGTGCCCACGGCCTCGGCCGCCACGCCGACCATGGACGAGGCCTCCCGCACATTGGCCGCGTTTTGGCGCATGGCCGCGCTGTCGGCGCGCAGACGGCCGGTCATGGCTTCATCGAACGGATTGGTCAGGGGCTGAACGGGTTGCTGGCCAAGAAGCATGGAACGCAGGTTGGCCCCGACGCTGGACCCTTGGAAATAGACGTTGGTCAGCAGGTCCTGTTGCCACATCTGGCTTGCGGTGTAGTAGACGAAGAGTTGCTGCAGGTCGCTCAGGGCCATGGGATCCTCCGGATGGGCGCGCTTCCGTGAAGCGGAGCGCGCCTAGTCGGGTGTTTGGCCGGGTTCATAATGTACTTCCTCCAGACACAGACCCTGGGCCGGAGCCGTGGCCGGGGCCAGGCGGCGATCCCGGGACTCCAGGATGCGGGTGACATCGCCGGGCGAGAGCGTGCCGCGCCCGGCCTCAACCAAGAGTCCCATCAGGTTGCGGACCATCTGCTTCAGGAAGCCGTTGGCCCGGAAGGTAAAAATCCATTCTCCGGGGTGCGGTCCCGGCGCGCGGGTGATGGGTTCCAGGGTCCGGATCGTGCCCCGCACGTCCGTGCCCGCGTTCTGCATGCTGGAAAAATCGTGGGTTCCGGCCACGAGCGCGGCCGCCTGATCCATGGCAATAAGATCCAGCCCGCGCACGGGCCAGACAAACGGGGCGCGTTGGGGCAGGGTGAAGGCCGGTTCGGTCCAGAGCGTGTAGCTGTAGCGTTTGGATGTGGCCGAAAACCGGGCATGGAAGGATGCGTCCGTTTCGCGCGCCTCGACGATGGCGATGTCATTCGGCAGCATGGCATTGAGGGCTTTTTGCCAGGGAATGTGGATTTTGGATTCCGGGGCGTCGAAGTGGGCCACCTGCCCCAGGGCGTGAACCCCGGCATCGGTCCTGCCCGAGCCGTGCACGCGCACGGGGGCTTGGCAAATACGGCCGAGCCGGGCTTCGAGCATGCCCTGGATGGTGTCGCCGCGCTCTTGAATCTGCCAGCCATGGTAGCGCGTGCCGACATAGGCCACGGTAAGACGAACGCGGGGCATCACTGACCGTCCTGGCCGACTTGCAATTTGGTCAGGCTTTCGGTCAGCTTGGCCGCCTTGGCCGCGTCAACCGAGGACAGAATTTCTCCGGCCTTGCGACCGCTCATCCCCGCCAAGATCTTGACAGCGATGGATTCTTCCAGGGTCGAAAGAACCTGTCCCGCCTGTTTGGGTTTCATATTGGAATAGACGTCGACCAGGTGGGTGATTTTTTGGTCCCGGATGGCGTCGGCCTGGTCGATCATTTTCTGGATTTTGTTTTCCAAGGCTTTGAGACTTTCGAGCTTGGCGCTCAACTCCCGTTCCAGGGTCCGTAAATCGGCCTCGCGCTTGTCCAGTTCGGTCTGGCGGGCACGCTGCTCCTGGGTCGTGGCTGGGGCGTCGCCGGATGCGTTCGAGGCCTGGGCCGTGGCATTGTCCTGGGTGGCGTTGGCGGGGGCGTCCGCGGCCTGGGCTGTTCTCGCGGCCAGGGCCTGGCGCATGACAATGGGCGGAAACACGGGTTCGATGGGTGTTTGCGGGGTGAACCACAGGCTGCAAATGGCCGCCAGCTTGATGGCCGCCAGCATGGCCGCGGCCTGGGCCAGCCTAGTAAGACGCACGCCCGTGGCGGAGGGTGGCTGTTTCATCGAATTCGTTTTGTTCCTTGCGCTGCGCGTCGTGTTCATGCTTTTCCGCCTGTTTGGCTCGAAGTTTTTCCAGGAGTTTCCGTTCCAGGGCCTTGGCCACCAATTCCTTGCGCCGGGTTTCAACCAGCTTGTCCAACTCGGTCAGATGTTTTTCAGCCTGGGCCATGTCTTGGGCAAGTCGTTCCCGGTAGGAGCTCCAGAGCCAGAGATCCGCCTGGGTGAGTTGCTTGTGGGCACTGAACTCGCGCAGGCAGGATTGGAAATCAAGCCGCAGACGCTCAACCCTGGCCATGTGCTCGGCCCGGGTTTGACGGGCCTGGGCCAGGGCGAGCTTGGCCTGGTCCTCGACCTGACGTCGGTATTCGAGAATTTTCGCTAACTTGAAATGAAACGGTCGTGCCATTGGTTGTGCTCCCGATGG
>RZYB01000197.1 GCA_009930495.1 Deltaproteobacteria bacterium | reverse complement strand
GAAAAAACGACTGGGTCACGTTCTTCACGTCGTCCAGGGCACTGGTCATGATCACCTTGACTTCCTTGGCGGAAGGGATGCCCCGTTCCTTTTCCTTGGCCCGGATAATCCGCAGCGCGTCATGTCCGGTCATGTTCGGCATCATGATGTCCAAAAAAAGGACATCGTAGGGCGTCCCCGCTTCCCACGCCAAATCAAAAGCCTTGACGGCTTCCAGGCCGTCCACGGCGACATCGCAGTCCCCATATTCGCGCAGCAAGCGCTGCATGACCTTGCGCCCGACAAAATCATCCTCGACAATCAAAATTCGCATCACCGCTCCACGTTACTGTCATTGATAGTTTGACCGACACAGAAAAATACCGAGCACGAACGGACCCGCCAGCGCGGCGATCCCGTCCGAAATCAATGGGCCGCCCCTTCGCGGTTTTCGGCCTCTGTCCGTCCGCCGGGCCGCGCTCCGATCCGGGCCAACACCTGGCACACGTCGCGGGCGCCAAGGGGCTTGGCGACATAGTCCGTCATGCCGGCCGACAAAAATTTCTCCCGATCCCCGGCCATGGCATAGGCGGTCATGGCAACGATCGGCACGTCCCGCTTGCGGCCCAGGGTTGGATCGTCACGGATCAGGCGCGTGGCCTCGACGCCGTCCATGATCGGCATCTGGACGTCCATGAAGACCAAGTCGAAATCCCCGTCCCGCAGCGCATCCAGGGCCCGCCGTCCGTTCTCGGCCGTGGTCACGGCGTGGCCGATCTTTTCCAGCATGCGTCGCGCGGCGAACAAGCTAACCCGATCATCCTCGACCAGCAAGATCCGCAGTCCCGTGGGAACGTCGTCATCCCTCTCGGGGGGCGCGTTCTTTTCGCCCACGGCCGGCGGCAAGGGCAGGGAGATGCACACCGTCGTGCCGTCGGAGCCATTGTCCACGGATAAATTTCCGCGCATCAGGCCGACCAGGCGCCGGACAATGGCCAGCCCCAAGCCCGCGCCCTGGTGCTTCCGGACATAGGAACCCTCGCCCTGGACAAAGGGTTCGAAAATCGACGGCAGCCGTTCATCGGAAATCCCGATACCGGAATCCGCGACACACAACAGCACCATGGGCGTCTTGCCGTGGGGCAGTGCCGTGATGTCGGCGCGGACAAAGCCGTGTTCCGTGAATTTGATGGCATTGCCCACCAGATTGAACAGCACCTGACGCACGCGGGAATCGTCGCCAAGCACGAAAGGCGGGACATTGTCCGCGATGGCCACGCCCAACTCGATTCCTTTTTCCCTGGCCGCCAGGGAAAAAATACCCAATGTCGAATCCCGCAGTTCCCGAGGGTCGAAGGGACGCTCGTCAAGGGCCAGCCGTCCCGATTCAATCCGGGACAGATCCAGGATATCGGACAAAAGCCGGGTCAGGCGCATGGCCGAGGATATGGCCAGGCCAATGTATTCCTTTTGCTCCGGAGTCGATCCCAAATCCTCCATCAGCTGCAGGATACCCAGCACCCCGTTCAGGGGCGTCCGGATTTCATGGCTCATATTGGCCAGAAATTCAGACTTGGCCCGATTGGCGGCCTCGGCGTCCTCCTTGGCCGCGCGCAAGGCATCTTCATTGCGGACGCGCTCCGTGATGTCCATGAACGTGCCGAACACCCTGACCACGTGACCGTCCTCCAAAACCGCCTGCCCCATGGTCCGAACCCGCATCCGCTTGCCCGTGACCGAAGTAAAGGGCGCTTCGAGATCATAAGGCTGCCCTTCTTCAAGACAACGACGGAAGGCATCGTACACCCGCTCCCGATCATCGGGATCATAGCAGGCCAGGCTGCGCTCCCGAAGCTCCATCGCCCCAAGCCGCTCCTTGGGATCGAAACCGTGCAACAGATACAGCTCTTGGGTCCAGCTCAACACCTGCCGCCGCGCGTCAAATTCCCAACCTCCGACCCGGCTCAGGCGCTGGGTCAGATTGAGCAGGGTTTCGCTCTTATGCAGCTCGTCCTGGGCCCGTTTGTATTTGGTGAAATCCGTGACAAAAACCGCCAGGGCCGTGACCATGCCCTGGGAATCCAGGACCGGGGTCAGGCTGTGCCGCATCCACCGCCCTTGTCGCTCGTCCTCGAATGTTCGCGCCTCGCCCGTGCGCAGCACTTCCTTGAAATGCCTGAAGCGCTCGCGCCCAACCTCGGGCGGAACAAAATCAAACACGTTCATGCCCACGCACTGCTTCACGCTCCGTCCCACGCGGGCGGCAAAAGTATGGTTGGCGGTGATGATCCTGGCGTCACGGTCGAACAGGGCGGCCGACTCCTCGATGGCGTTGAGCAGCGAGGCCAGATTATTTTCGGATCGACGCAAGGCGGTCACGGCCCGTTCCCGTTCGGTGATGTCGATATTGGCCCCAAGAATACCCAGGACACCCTCGCGCCCACGGATGGGCGCGATGATGTCGTACCCGATGCGCAGCTCTCCCGAGGGCAGGGCGTACGCCCGCTCGGTTTTCACGATTTCACCGGCATAGGCGCGGGCATTGGCGGTTTCCCAAGCCTTGAGCACATGCGCCGGAAGAGTCTGCGCCCCTAATGGGTCATGGACCAAATCCCCCCAGACACGCACTGAGACAGCGCTCTGCATGACAACCCGGCCATCGAGATCCCGAACCCAAAAATCAAAAGGCAGGTCGCGGAGCATGACCGCGAGCAATGCGTCCTGGTGGGCGGCGGCCTTTTCCATGTCCTCGAGCCTGGCCACCTTGGATTGAAGCTCCGCCAGTCTTTGGCGCAAGTCACGATTTTCGGCCAAAAGCTGATCACGGTTTTTTTCTTCGTCGCGCATGGCCTCCTCCAGCCTTGGGTCACGGCCCTCCGGGCCGAGCCCGAAGCAACCAATCTTCGCCGCGCACGGACTCGCGCCGCGATCAAAAGGAATTATACCACGAATACCCGCTATCGAGACGTTGGGGAACCAAAATCTGACGATCCGGACAACCCCTCCGCCATTACGCTCCGGGAAACCAGCGTCCATGCGACTCTCGAACAGAAACTGGATCACATCTCCCAATACACATTTTTTCCTGGATTCTTTTACCCCACGTCGTGTAGGGGATTGTAGAAATTCACAATTCGATTCCACGTCGAATGATGGATCGCGGAAAAACGGCATTCCACCCATTGAGTCACCCGTACGGAGGAAAGGATGAAAAACATCAGGCTCGGCATCAAAATCAGCATCGGCTTCGGCATCCTCGTTCTCATTGCCTGCACCCTGGGCGGAATGGCCGTGTACAACATGAAAAGCGTGGAAGGGGACACCGCCAGACTGGCCAATGAATTCGTGCCGGAAGTCAACCTGGCCAATGGCCTGGAGCGCTCGTCCCTGCTGACCATGTATGCCTGGCGTGGATACGCCTTCACCAAGGGAAACGACTTTCTGGAAGAAGGCAAAAACACTCTGGACGTGCTCCAAAAAAACCTCGACGCGGCGAAGGGGCACGCCGACAAATACCCGGAACTGGTCAAGCTGCGTGAGCATCTCGCCACCGCCCAGAGCAAGGTGACCGAATATGCGGCCCAATCCGGCGAAACGGAAAAACAGATGCGCGCCCAGGACGAGCTTATCGCCGCGCAACGTGCCGCCGGCCGGGTCATCGTCAAGCAGGCCAATGACTTCTTGATTTCCCAGAACCAGGCCATGGCCCGGGAATTCAACGAGGGCGCCCTGCCCGACAGACTGGCCGAACGCCTGCGAAAAATCAGCGGGATCAACGAAATAACCACCATGATCAACGAAATCCGGATCAAATTCTGGTCCGCCATCGGGCAGCGGGATCCCCGCGTCATGGAAGAAGGGCTGCGGCTGATCCCGGGCATCGTGACCATGCTGGAAAATTTGCGAACAATGACCCGTCATGAGGACAATCTCAAACAAATCGAAGCCATCCACCAAGCGGCCCTGACCTACAAAACCAGCATGGACGCGACCCTGGCCAACTGGAAGGAACTAGAAAAACTGAACACGCTGCGCACCCAAACCGGCCAGGAGATTCTGGAAGCCGCCCAGAGCACGGCCATGGCGGGCCTGGACCAAACCCAAGCCATCGCCGACACCGCCGAGGCCAACCTGTCCCGGGCCTCGACCATCATGATCGGCGGTCTGGGCCTTGGCGTTCTGATCGGCATTCTCACGGCCATCCTGCTGACCAGGGCCATCACGGTCCCGGTCTACAAGGGCGTGGA
>RZYB01000196.1 GCA_009930495.1 Deltaproteobacteria bacterium | reverse complement strand
CCACGCACGACCTGACCCCGATCGGGCTGGCCGAATTCTACGTCGGCCGCGCCAATCGGTCCGGCACTCGCAACCATGGCGAGTTCTCCGCGCCCTGCGCGGAAAAGTGCCGACCGATTCTGGGGTTTTTGTTGTGCGGGCTGGAGGGGTAGGGTTTGGGGGCTCGTGTGCGGCTCGTCTTTGCGAGCGGAGCGAGGCAATCCATGTTTTTTCAAATAGTTGGGTGGAGAAGACCTCGTTCCAGTGAATGCGGATCCCTCAACAGCTCACTCCCACGGATACGTTTTCCATTCGCTCATCAGCACCAGATCACAGGTCACGGTTCTTTTTTCGGCAGCCTGAATTTCCATTTTTCCCGCTTCGGTCGTCCGCCCCTGGCGGTAGTTGTCGGCCATGAGGCGCAGGAGTTTCCGTTTGTATTCCGAGTCCAGATTGCCCGCGAGCTGATCGCCCTTGGTTTCGATGACAAAGATTTTTTCCGCGCCGTCGGCCACTGACATGGCGAACAGAAAATCCGGATAGACCTTGTTCCGTCGCCAACCTTGCAGGGCATAGTGCCCGGCCTTGGCCACGTTGCGGTGCCACCAGCGCAGGGCCTCTTTTTCGTCCAGATAGCAGGCGAATTCCATCTCGTCCGTGTTGAAGTCGGCCTCGAAGACCGGCGTGAACAGGTTTTTTTGGATGGCATTGCCATCGTTGCGAATCAATTTGCGGGCGTTTTCCGGGCGGTCTGTTTCCAGCTCCATGGGCATGCGCCAATCGTGGGAGTGGTCGTCCATGCGCAGGCGGAACTGAATTGTACCGGCCGCAACCTGGGCGTGGAAATAGGTTTCAGCCACGGTGTCACGCTTGGTACTCAAGAACGTGCGTAGTGTTTCGATCAGATAACTGGACAGGTGCCCCAATCGGTCTTCCGAGAAGCCCTTGACCCGCAAGGCGTTGAGGAAATCGTGGACTTTGATTCGGGCAACCCACGGATTGGGAATCAGGTCCGTGATCATGCGCGTGGCATGAACCGGATCGAACCGCGCCTCTTCGAGCACTTCCCGCGTATGGTCGGCGGTGAAGAATTGTCCGGTCGCGCCGTCCGTCACCCTGATGCGGGTCGTGTGGCCGTGTGCTTCGTGAACATCCAGGGGGATCTTGTCCGCCAGTTCCGCCGCGTTCAGGAGGTTCCAGTCCACGCCTGCCAGCACGTCCTGTTCGTAATCCAGGGCGCGCGGACCGTCGTCACCGGCCCAGACCACCTTGGGCAGAAAAATGCGCAGGTCGGCAAAGGCTTCCCGGCGCTTGATTGGTCGAGTTTCCGGGCGGGTGTCGCTTCCTGTCCCGCCGTCCGTGATTTTGAGCGCCAGGTCGGCCATGCCGTCGCTTTCCAGACCTTTCTTGATGCCATCGACCACGTCGCGGGTGCGGTCGTGCAGGCAGAAAACATGGCATTCATCCAGGGCCGTGATGCCCGTGCGGGCGGCATGGGGTTGGCGCAGGATGCGGCCCACAAGCTGGGTCATGGCTGGGAGGTTGTGGTTGGCGCCAAGCGCGCAGAGCACATAGGCAAAGGGGCAGTCCCAGCCTTCCTGCAGGGCCTGTTTGGTGATGATGACCCGCACCTGGCAGGCCGGGTGCAGTAGGTCCATGTTTTCCGGCGTGTTCAGGTCGTTTTTTTCCGAAGTCTTGATGGCGATCTGCGCTTCGGTCAGTCCGGCGGTAAGTAGAAATTCCCTGGCGTCTTCGGAGTGAATGAAACCGGCGTCGCGCTGGTCGGCTCCGGTCCGTTCCACCTGCACGAGCATGATGGGGCGGATGTAACGGGCCGTTTCGGACATCAGCGTGTCGGCCTCGCGCTGCAAGCGGTTCAGGTGGTCCAGGCTTTCGCGCAGACCGTTGCGCCAGTCGCTGCCGGGGTTGACCTTCACGTTGAGTGGAATCTTGATCATTTCCTCTTCGGCCAGTTCGATGCCGCGCACGTCCACCAGCCAGTTGGCGAAGCGGGGCGGCGTTTCGGCGGGGCGGTCCTTGGGGGTGGCCGAGAGTTCGAGCACAAAGCGCGGGTTGAAACCAAGGACCGTGTCCATGGCGATTTTGGAATACGCTTTGTGGCCTTCGTCCACGATGACGATGGGCCGCAGCAGGCGCAGCACGTTGCCCAGGCTGTCCTTGATGATCGGGCCCAGGCCGAAATCATCGGCGTAGCGGTCCAGGTTGATGACTTCCGTGGCCAGCAGGCAGTGGGCCGCGCTTTCCGATTCGGCTGGAAAAAATCCGACCACGTTGCCCCGATCCCGGAAGACCTTCAGGGTTTCCTTGCTCTGCCGTCCCGCTGATTGGAGCATGAGCACCAGAATGCACAGGTGCGAGTCCACGTCCTGTTTGTATAGCGGGCTGTCCTTTTCGAGAATTTTGATCCGCCCGGCGGCCGTGCGGTCGAGCATCTGGCGGTAGGGATGGTCGCGGTTTTTGAGCTGCTTGAGGGTCTGGCTGTAGATGGCCTCGTTGGGCACGATCCACAGCACCACGCCGGTCTGGCGCTCCACGTATTTGCCCATGAGTCGGGAGATGCAGCTTGTGGCCAGCAGGGTCTTGCCGCCGCCGGTGGGGATTTTGAGGCAGACCGAGGGCACGTCGCGGCCAATGCCGTCCTTGCGGGGGGAGTAGGGCACGTTTGCCCGGCAGGCGGGGAGCAGATTCTTGGTCCGCATGGCGTCCCAAGCCTTGGCCGGAAAATCGGGCACGGGCCGGATCAGGTCCGGGTCGGTCTCTTCCTTGTTGGCCAGGATGATTTTTTGGGTCTTGTTCCGCCAATGGGTCAGCTCGTCCAAATAGGTATCAAAGACCGTCAGTACGCGGCGTTGGTATTCCTTCAGTTCCATGGCCTAGGCCTGTTCCCGGCGGTAGATGGCGTAGGGGAGTTGGGCGAATTCCACGCCCAGGGGGAGCAGGGTCTTGTTCGGCACGAACTTGACCGGGGCGAAGACCAGATGCCGCTTGTCGCGGTGTGTTGCCGCGATGGTTTCAGCGCGGGACAGGGTCAGGGCGCTGTCGTTGGATTTGAGGAAATCCAGGTCCGGCTTGTAGATGAGCCAGACGTGATAGTGCGAGCTTTCGCCCAGATAGAAGCGCTCTGGGTCAATGGCGTCAGGCCGCAGGGTCTGGTTGGTGGCGGTGTAGAAGACCCATGCGCCCAGAGCCGCGTAGTCGGGTAGGTTCGCGCCGGTCAGCAGGGCGTCGATGTCCACGGGCTCGCCCAGGGTGCAATAGGTGAAACTCCCGCCCAGGCCGGGCTTGGTGGCGGCGATGTCCTTTTCGCCGGTGACGATGAGTTCGCCGTCTTTGATTTCCTTTTTGATGCGGTCGAAGTTGGGCGCGTGCAGGGCTTCCAGGCCGCTGATCTGGTGCAGTAGGTTTGAAGCACGCTGGAGCTTGGTCCAGGTCAGTTTTTCACGCAGCAATGTTTCCTTGTGCTTGCCGGTGAAGGGGTAGCCGTTCATGACCCGGCGCACGCGCTCGGCGGTCAGGGTGTCGGCGTAGTCCTCGCATTCCACGAGGATGAAACGGCGATTGCCGCCGTCCTTGCGATTGGCTTCGAGCACGGCATGGGCCGTGGTGCCGGAACCGGCAAAGGAATCGAGGGTTAATGAATTTGAGGAGGCTGCGATTTCGATGATGCGCTGAATGAGTTCGACTGGTTTAGGTGCATGAAGGCCGAAGTCATCTTCGACAGCGAAGAGCTCCAAGAGAAGTTTTTTTGAGTTCTCCGTGTCGCCAACTTCAGCTGCAAGCCAAAGTGTATCCGGGACTAATCCTTTTGCCTCCGCAGGGTACTGTTTGATTCGAGGCAAACCATCTCCGTCGCTCGGCCAATAAATTTTTTTCTCAATATCTCTTAAACGAAGAAATTCTGGCTCAGTTGCTCCCCAACTTCTCCCTTTTGGTGGCCGAACAAGCCTTCCAGAAGGAGTAATGATGTCGTATTGCTGATTTTTTCTATATCCCTGTGCAGAAAATGGAATAGACTTCCATACTCCACGCTGGTCATTATCAGGGTTTGCGTAGCCATCTTTGCTTTGAGGGAGTAGATTTCTGATAGATTTCCAATCATCAGAGTTTGCTTTTGTGTAGACCATGAGATGGTCTATGCTGGGGGAAAGTGCCGCTCGATTTTCTCTTGATGTTCGTTTTTGCCATGCTATTTGGCCGATACAATTTGCGTCTCCAAAAATTTCATCCAGCACCATTCGTGCCCGATGTACTTCATTGTCATCCAGCGTCATCCACAGGCTGCCGGTTTCGGCCAGGAGCTCATGCAGGAGCTTGAGGCGCGGCCACATCATGGCGCACCATTTGTCATGGCGGAGCATGTCTTCGCGGTTGACCGGATTGCTGGACAGCCATTCGCGCATGATCGGACTG
>RZYB01000195.1 GCA_009930495.1 Deltaproteobacteria bacterium | reverse complement strand
GAATAAAGAGTGATCCAGACACAACTACATACTACATGGGCAAAAGCGTTCCCAGCCCATGATGCTGGCCGCGCCGGCGATGGTCGTGCCATAAAAAATAACCGGGGTCCGATCCAGAAACAAGTCAATGGTGCCGTTGGCCAGGGTGGTGCCGGTTACCAGGAGCAGATCGGCCCATTTGAGGACGTCGCCCGTGGCTTCGCCGCCCTCGATGAAGGCGCCGTGACGCATTTGCCCGATATTGTCCGGATCCAGATCAAGGACACGCATGTCAAAAGAGCCGCTCAAGGCGCCGATCATGGCGGGCTGGAATCCGACCATGCCGATTTTTGGCTCGCCGTGGCGGGTCCGGATGTAGTCGGCGATGATGGCGGAACATTCCTTGGGGCCGGCGTCCTTGCAGTGGATGGTGCATTCCGCGCGGTTCAGGCCGCGCATGACCGCGTTCAAGGTGGCGACAAAAATGGCGCGCGGCATGGCTTCCGCCAGATTCAGGGCGGCCACGTCGGCCAATCGGCCCTCATAATTCCCGTAGGTGTCGGTGAAGGCCTGCCCCTTGGCGCCATTGAAGTCGGCCTCCATCAACTTTTCCTTGCCTTTCTGGATGGGAAAATCCTGACCTTCGGGGCGGCCAATGGCCTGCTCCACGGTCAGGGGAGCCGCCGTGACCTGGACGCTTTGGTCCATGAGGCCGGCCTCCTCCCAAACGGCGATGGCCCGCGCGCGGACCTGTTCGAGTGTATTCATCATTCTTCTCCGTGCGGTTAGATCGCGGACATGCGTTTGAGGATGAAAAGCAGTCCGCAGGAAATGGTTCCAACAATGCAACACAGAACCATGGCCCGCTCAAACTCGCCCAGAAAGACACAATTGTAAATCTCCAGCGAAAGGGTGTTGGTTCTGCCGGCGATATTGCCGCCAAGCATGAGCGTGATGCCGACTTCGCCCATGGACCGACCCAGGGCCAGCAGCCAACCGGCCAGCATGGGCTTGCGGATGGCCGGCAAGAGGACCAGGACAAATGTCTGCCAGGGCGTCTTGCCGAGCACGGCCGCCACTTCGGACAATTTTTTGCCTTGGTCGCGCAGGGCCGCTTCCACGGGCTTGACCACCAGGGGCAGCCCGGACACCACCGAGGCCAGCACTAGGCCTGGAAAGGCAAAAACAAAATCCACGGGCAAAATCGCGCCAATGGGCCCGTCGCGGCCAATGAGCAACAGCAACAAAAAACCCGTGGCAATGGGCGGAAAGACCAAGGGCACGACGACAAAAAAATCGACCACGGTGCGCGAAAGGGAATTCTCGCCGCTGAGATAGTACCCCAGCAGCACGCCACCCGGCAGCAGAATGACTCCGGCCACGATCAATACGCGCACGGTCAGCAGGAGCGGCCCAAGCGTCGCGGGATCGATCCCCATTTCAAACAAGGTCATAGACCGTGCGCGACGAGGATGGAGCGGGCCGTCCCGCTCTCGAGAAAGCGGGCGAAATCCTTGGCCGCCTTGGGATTGGGAGCAGTCTTGAGCTGGAAACATTCAATGGCGATGGGCGTGTACAACTCGTTCTCCAGCACGCGGTACCCGCCCAAATGATCCGCTGCGGCCAGGGCCTGGGTCAGGTTAAGGAACCCGGCGTCCACTTCGGCCGTCGAGAGGTAGGCGAAAACCTGGGGCACCGTGCCCACCACCAGAAGTTTGTCCTTGAGCGCCGCCAACTGCCCGCTTCGTTCCAGATATTCCATGGCCGCCTTGCCGTAGATGGCTTTTTTCGGGTCCGGAATGGCGACGCGCTCGACCTCGGGAACGTCGAGCCCACGCGGCTCGGGTTTAGCCTTGGGCCAGGCCAGGACAAGACGACCCATTCCCAAGGGCGTGGACGCGGCCAGGGGCAGGGGCGAGCCGGCCAGAAAACTTTCCTCGCCGATCAACAGATCGACCTTGCCGCTGTTGCGCGCCTGGCCCATGATCTGGGCCATGTTGCCGTGGATACGCTCCACGGCCACGCCGGACTCTTCGGTAAAGGCCCTGGCCAGGGCTTCGACGACGACCTTATAGCCCGCGCCAGAAGCGATGAACAACGAATCCACGGCCATGGCCGGCGCGGCCACGATCAAAAAAGCAAGGGCGACCACCATCGGAAAACAGCGTTTCATGATCACGAATCCTGTCTGAAGTTAGCGCGAATCATCGCGAAATGCGCCCAGCGTGAAAAAACCGAGGTCTGGTTTCACGCGGACCTCGTTCACGCGCAAATGCGGGAACGAGGGGAAAAGGGAACACGCACCAAACGATCCCGGGCAGCCTGCACGTCCCGCAGCCAGTCCGGGGCGTGATGGCCATCGGCCACGGGAACGATGGCGTCGCCAATTTCGACCGCTTCGTGCAGATCGTGGGTGACGAGCACCACGGGAATATTCAAGCTTCTGGCCTGAAGCGGCAGCTCCCGCCGAAGATCCGCCCGTGTCGGCGCGTCCAGGGCGGAAAAAGGCTCGTCGAGAAGCAAAATGTCCGGGTCCCGGGCCAGGGCTTGGCACATGGCCGCGCGCTGGCGCTCGCCGCCGGAAATAGCCGTGGGCTTGCGCCGGGCCAGATGCTGGATGCCAAAACGAGTCAGCAGGGCATCCACCCTGGCGGAATCGGCGCAGGAAAAACCCACGTTTTTCGCCACATTCAAATGCCCAAAAAGAGGATAATCCTGAAAAACCATGCCGATCCGTCGAACGCGGGTTGGCAGATCGACGCCGGCGGCCTGATCGAAGAGCACCCGGCCATTCAACTCCACGCGGCCCCAGTCCGGCGTGTCCAGCCCGGCAACAAGACGGATGAGGGTACTTTTGCCCGCTCCGGACGGTCCGACAATGGCCGTCACGCTCCCACGCGGACAGAACAGATCCAATCGAAGATCAAAATGAGGCAAGCGCTTGCGCAGATGGACGTGCAATCCCATGGTGTGCATCCTGTCGGGTTCAAGCTCCCCGCTCCAAACAGGCGGGCTGGATGCATGATCTGTTACGGGCGGATGCGGGCCCAGGGCAACGCGGTCACGTCTGCCACGGGATGCGTGACCACAACGGCCGCCGCCTCGACGCGAGGCGCCAACAGCCGCGCGGATCACGACCCAAACCGGTGGATGACCGCCACCAAAACGAAAAACCGCCCCGCCAGCATCTGCTGACAGGGCGGTTTTGTTGTTCGTCCAGGATCCGCCTAGAATATCTGCGGATAGGTCTGCACAAAGGCGTCCAGGCGCTTACGGGAGGCGGCGATGCGCTCGCGAAGGCTGGCGCGGTAGGCGTTCATGTCGGTGATGGGCTTCCTGGCCACGCCGGTATCCATGGCGGCCTGGGCCACGGCGGCGGATTCGAATTCGATCAAACGCAGGTCAACGGGTTTGGGGATGATGTAGTCGATGCCGAATTCCAGTTTGTCCACGCCGTAAGCCTTGACCACGTAGTCCGGCACCGGCTCCTTGGCCAGGGCGGCCAGGGCCTTGGCCGCGGCCAGCTTCATTTCTTCGTTGATTCCCGTGGCCATGACGTCGAGGGCGCCGCGGAAAATGAAGGGGAATCCCAAAACATTATTGATCTGATTCGGGAAGTCTGAACGGCCCGTGCCCATGATGGCGTCGGGACGCGCGGCCTTGGCATCAGTATAGGTGATTTCGGGATTGGGGTTGGCGCAGGCAAAAATGATCGGGTGCGCACCCATGCTTTTGACCATGTCCTGGCTGACCACGCCCGCCGTGGACAGGCCCAGGAACATGTCCGCGCCAACCATGGCTTCGGCCAGGGAGGCGTAGGCCTTTTTGGTGGCGAATTCCTTTTTCTGGGCGTTCAAGTCCGTGCGGCCCTGATGCAGGTGACCGCGAGAGTCGAACATGGCCACGTTTTCGGGGAGAATGCCCAAGGCGACATAAAGTCGGGTGCAGGAAATGGCCGCCGCGCCCGCGCCGGAGACGACGATACGCACCTTCGAAATGTCCTTGCCCGTGATTTCCAGGGCGTTGATGAGTCCGGCGGCGGAGATGATGGCCGTGCCGTGCTGGTCATCATGGAAGACCGGGATGCCCATTTCTTTTTTGAGTTTGTTCTCGATGTAAAAACATTCCGGGGACTTGATGTCTTCGAGATTGATGCCGCCAAAGGTCGGCTCCAAGGCTTTGACGATCTCGCAGAACTTGTCCGGGTCGGTCACGTCCAGGTTGATGTCGTAGACGTCCACGTCGGCGAAAATTTTGAACAACAATCCTTTGCCTTCCATGACCGGCTTGCCGGCGTGGGGCCCGATGTTGCCCAGGCCGAGCACGGCCGTGCCATTGGAGACCACGGCCACGAGATTGCCCCGGCCCGTGTACTTGTAGGACAGCTCCTTGTCCTTGGCGATGGCCAGGCAGGATTCGGCCACGCCAGGGCTG